>JANMRB010000104.1:0-1701 GCA_031370825.1 Ilumatobacteraceae bacterium | reverse complement strand
CAGCGTGCTGCGCGAGGGCCTGACTCGGCTGGCCGAACAGGGTTTGGTCCAGTCCGAACCGCAACACGGCTTTCGCGTCACCCCACTGTCCGACGACGACCTCGAAGATCTCACAACTGCGCGCTGCGAGCTCGAGGGTCTTGTGTTGCGGATGTCGATCGAACACGGCGATATCGCCTGGGAGAGCGACCTCGTGGCGGCGCATCATGCGCTCGACCGCACTCCGATGGAGACCGACGGTGACCCGGTGCTGATGAGCGAAGACTGGACAGTGGCGCATTCGCGCTTCCACGCAGCACTGCTCGCCGCGTGCCCCAACCAACGACTGCGCTCGATGGCGCTGTCACTGCGCGACGCAGCCGAGCTGTATCGGCGCTGGTCGCGACCCATCGGCCACGACCAAGATCGCGACGTGCCCGGTGAGCACCGTGCGTTGGTCGACGCGGCGTTGCGCGGCGACGCCAGTGAAGCGGTGCGGCTGTTGGAAGAGCATCTCCGCCGCACCACAAGGGCTCTAGAGGCACGTCGACGTGCTATGAGTACCCGTTAATTCGATTCGATGAACGACAACAGCAAACCACAAGGGGGATCAACAATCATGGAAGATCAGACCTGGCCTGCCCGACCGATCTACAGCCGTCGCCACATCTTGGCGCTCGGCGGTGGGGCGGCAGCAGCGGCAATCCTTGCGGCCTGCGGAAGCGACAACAAGAGCAGTGATGCGACGAGCACACCTGGAGGGACCACTGCGGCCTCCGCCACGAATGCCACGGCGGCGCCCGCCAACACCTCGGCCCCGTCACCGACCGAGACTGCCGTGGTCAACAATTCGGCCCCGACCAGTGGTGGAACCAACGCTGCCAAGTTCGGCGGCGGTGGCGGCGACGGAGAGATCAAGATCGGCTTCACCGCCCCGCTGACCGGGGCACTCGCCGGCTTCGGCGAGGCAAATCCGTTCATCCTCGACGCCATCAACAAGCTGGCCGCCGATGGTCTGATGCTCGGTGACAAGTCGTACAAGGTCAACATCATCCAGAAAGATGTCGAATCCAACTCCGATACGGCGGCGTCTCGCGCCGGCGCGCTCATCACCGACGATGGCGTCGACGTGATGCTTGCCATCGCCACACCAGAGATGATCAACCCAGTCGCCGACCAGTGCGAGGCCAACGGCGTGCCTTGCCTGTCGACGCTGGCTCCGTGGCAGCCGTACTTCTTCGGCCGAAGTGGCGACCCGGCAGTTGGCTTCGACTGGACGTATCACTTCTTCTGGGGTGCCGAACAGTTGGTCGCGGTCTTCGGCGACCTGTGGAAGTCGGTCGAAACCGACAAGACCGTTGGTCTGCTGTGCCCCAACGATCCCGATGGCAACGCCTTGGCCGATCCCAAGACGGGTTTTCCTGCCGGCGTCGCCGCGGCCGGGTACAAGCTCGTCGACCCCGGTCGTTTCCAGACGCTGACTGACGACTTCTCCAGTGTCATCGGCCAGATGAAGAGCGGCGGCGTAGAGATCGTTGCCGGTATCCCGATCCAGCCCGATTTCGCCACGTTCTGGACGCAGGCGAAGCAGCAGGGTTTCAACCCGAAGCTGGTCACGATGGCCAAAGCGGTGTTGTTCTCGTCGGCTGTCGAAGCACTTGGCGACATCGGCGATGGCCTGGCCAGCGAGGTGTGGTGGACGCCGAACCACCCGTTCAGCAG
>JANMRB010000091.1:0-2737 GCA_031370825.1 Ilumatobacteraceae bacterium | reverse complement strand
AACGGGTTCGACGGGTTCGACGGGCTGAACGGGCTCGACGGGACCAACGGCACCAACGGGTTCGACGGGCTGAACGGGCTCGACGGGACCAACGGCACCAACGGGCTCGACGGGACCAACGGGTTCGACGGGATCGACGGGCTGAACGGGCTCGACGGGACCAACGGCACCAACGGGTTCGACGGGCTGAACGGGCTCGACGGAACCAACGGCACCAACGGGCTCGACGGAACCAACGGCATCGACGGGACCAACGGCATCGACGGGACCAACGGCATCGACGGGACCAACGGGACCAACGGGACCAACGGCGCCAAAGGCGACAAGGGTGACCCGGGCTCGATCGGACCGATGGGTCCTGCCGGCACGAACGGCACAAATGGCACGAACGGCACGAACGGCACGAACGGCGGCCTGAGCACGTACGAGGTTGTTACGTCGGCTCCGATGTCGACCACCAGCTCCGTCGCCATCACGAACACCGCGACGTGCCCCGCCGGTAAGAAGGCGATCGGTGGCGGTTTCAACGAGACCTCCGGCAACGGCATGAGCATCTACAGCAATGCACCATTCACCGTGAACGCGGCCAACGACAGTTGGACAGTCAAGGCCACGCGGATCCAGGGCAACAACGCTACGTTCACCGTCTCGGTGGTCTGCGTGACGGCCGCCTGAGACCGAAACCCAAACAACGAATCCCATACCCCACAAGAGATGGCGGCCTCTGCGGCCGCCATCTCTTCGCGTTCCGCCCTGGGCGTACACCTTGTAAACCCTGCGGTCGACGACGACCCGACGTCGCGTACTGTCGGAGCATGCCTACTGCCCTCCTCTCTGTCTACGACAAAGCCGGGATCGTCGAATTCGCCAAGGGTCTTCATCAACTCGGTTGGCGGATCGTCAGCAGCGGTGGTACCGCAAAGGCGATCGCCGCTTCGGGCACTCCGGTGACGGACCTCGCCGAACTGACGGGTGTGCCGGCAATTCTCGATCATCGGGTGGTCACGCTCCATCCGAAGGTTCATGGTGGGCTGCTGGCCGACCCGACCAAGGCATCACATCAAGCCGACATGGCCGAGCATGGGATCGAGCCCATCGATCTCGTCGTTTGCAACCTCTATCCATTTGCCAGCAATCCCAGCGTCGACTTGATCGACATCGGCGGCCCAGCAATGGTGCGTGCTGCGGCCAAGAATCACGAGTTCGTAGCCGTCGTCGTTGATCCTGCGGACTACATGGTTGTGCTCGACGAGATCCGCGCGGACGGATCGATCAGCGCCACGACGAAACGACGCCTGGCCCGCGACGCCTTCGCACAGATCGCCGCCTACGACGCACAGATCGCAACATGGTTCGACGACTCGGCCCTTCCCGGGACCATGCACCTCTCGCTGACGAAGGTGCAGTCGCTGCGCTATGGCGAGAACCCCCACCAATCGGGAGCCCGCTATCTCATCGATGGCCAATCCAGTTGGTGGGACGACGCCGTGCAACACGGTGGCAAGGAGATGAGCTACCTCAACCTCTTCGATACCGAGGCGGCATGGCGACTGGTTCAGCGCTTCGACGACGCGGCGTGTGTGATCGTGAAGCACGCGAACCCCTGCGGCGTCGCAGTGAGCACCGACATCACCGACGCCTACGTCAAAGCCAACAGCTGTGATCCGGTCAGTGCCTTCGGGGGGATCGTGGCGTTGAACCGCGCTGTGCCCGCGGCGCTCGCCGACGCGTTGTCAGCGGTGTTCACGGAGGTGATCGTCGCCCCGTCGTTCGACGACGATGCGCTGGCGATCCTCACAGAGAGGAAGAACCTGCGCGTGCTCAGCGGCCCACCGCCCTACGGTGCCTCACTCGACGTGCGTTCGATCGACGGCGGTCTGTTGGTGCAGGACGTCGACACGATCAGTCTCGATCAGTCGACATGGCGGGTTGTCACCAAGGCACATCCCAGCGAGTCGCAGTGGGCCGACCTGCGATTCGCATGGCAGGTCTGTGCGGCAGTCAGCAGCAATGCGATCGTGTACGCCAAGGACGGCCAGGCGTTCGGCATCGGTGCGGGTCAGCAGAACAGGCTGGACTCAGCGCGCATCGCGGCGGAGCGATCAGCCCGAAGAGCCATCGGTGGCGTGTGCGCGAGCGACGCTTTCTTCCCGTTCCGTGACGGATTGGATGCCGCGGCTGAAGCAGGCATCACCGCGGTGATCCAGCCGGGTGGCAGCGTTCGCGACGACGAGGTGATCGCCGCCGCCGACGAACACGGCATCGCGATGGTGTTGACCGGCGAGCGGCACTTCCGTCACTAGAGCGACGGGCGGGAAGCGCGCGCCCCTTTCCACCCCGGACCGCTTCTTCGTGAACACCTTCATCCGACGCGGCGCGAGGGTGGGCCGGTGGTCATGATGGTGCTGTCTGGGTAGGTGATGGTCAGGTTGCGGCGGGTGTCGAGGGACAGTTTCCAGCCGCCTTCGTGGACGAGGTGGTGGTGTTTGGTGCAGATCGGTAGCAGGTTGTCGATGTCGGTGTTGCCGAGGTTGCGGTACCAGCGGATGTGGTGGATGTCGCAGTAGTCGAACACGACCCGGCATCCGGGGATCGCGCAGTGGCGGTACATCGCTCGTAGGGCGCGGCGTTGTTCGCGGTTGGCGACCCGCGAGTCGCGCCCCAGATAGAGCGAGACGCCGTCGGCGGCGACGATGATCGGGGTGATCTCGGCGATGCACGCCCAGCGCCGCAACGT
>JANMRB010000001.1:0-7194 GCA_031370825.1 Ilumatobacteraceae bacterium | reverse complement strand
GGACTGATCGTGATCGACGAGGCGCATTGCATCTCCGACTGGGGTCACGACTTTCGCCCTGACTATCGGCGCCTCGGCCAGATGATCGATGGCTTGCCCGGAAGGTTCCCCGTGCTCGGCTGCACGGCCACAGCGAACGATCGAGTGGTGGACGATGTGGCCACGCAGCTGGGTGTCACCATGAACATTCTCCGCGGTCCGTTGACACGAGACGGGCTCTCATTACAGGTCATCGATCTGCCCGATGCAGCGGAGCGGTTGTGCTGGCTCGATCACCACCTCGCCGAGCTCCCGGGCTCCGGCATCATCTATTGCCTCACCGTCGACGACACGACTCGGGTCGCGACTTGGCTCTCCCAGCGCGGGCACTCGGTGATGGCTTACTCCGGTGACCTCGAGAACGAATCTCGTCTCGACGCCGAGGCTGCTCTCCAAGCGAATGAGATCAAGGCGTTGGTTGCGACCACAGCGCTCGGCATGGGCTACGACAAGCCGGACCTCGGGTTCGTCGTCCACTTCCAGGCACCTGGGTCACCCGTCGCCTACTACCAGCAAGTAGGCCGAGCCGGCCGGGCACTCGACAGCTCCGTCGCTGTCCTGTTGCGAGGGGCCGAGGACGCCCAGATCCAAGACTGGTTCATCCAGCAGGCGTTCCCCGATGAACGACATGTCGACGAAGTGCTTGCAGTCTTCGAACACGCGCGAGGCCCAGTCACGTTGGCTGGCGTCGAAGCCGACGTCAACATGAGGCATTCGACCTTGGAGTCGGTTCTGAAGCAACTCACGGTCGATGGCACGCTCACTCGATTGCGCGGCCAGACCTACGAGCGGACGTTGAAGCCCCGGAAGTACCCGACCGAGCGAGTCCAGGCGGTCACGGCGGCGAGGCGCGTCGAGCAGCAGCAGATGCGCGAGTACGCAACCACAGATTCGTGCAGGATGCTGTTCCTCACTCGTCTGCTCGATGACGATTCGTCGGTGGCGTGCGGGGTGTGCGACGTGTGCGCATCGCAACGGTTCCGCGGTCCGCTCGACCCTGCGGAGGTCGCGGCCGCGAGGTTGTACCTCCGCCAAGGCTTCATCCGCATCGAGCCGCGCAAGCGGCTGGTCGGGCACAGCCTGGCTGAAGAACTGCGATTCGACACCGGCCGCGCGCTCTGCGCGTGGGGAGAGCGGGGTTGGGGTTCGCTGGTGATGACAGGCAAGCACGAGGGAACCCGATTCGATGATCGCCTTGTCAGCGCGCTCGTCGACATGGTCCGCGACTGGGCACCGACGCCGGCGCCCCGGTGGATCGCTTTCGTCCCATCGCTTCGTCATCCCGCGTTGGTTGCGGATCTGGCGCGTCGGGTCGGTGCGGCACTCGACCTGCCGGTACTCGATGTGGTCCGCAAGCTTCGCAACACACCGCAGCAGAAGGCGATGCAGAACAGCGCACACCAACACGCCAACGTCGATGGAGCATTTGAGGTCAACGGCGACATACCTCCTGGGCCGCTCCTTCTCGTCGGCGATCTGGTCGACTCACGATGGACGTTCACCGAGATCACAAGGATCCTGCGATTGGCCGGAGCCGGGGAAGTGTTCCCGCTTGCCCTCGCGTCGACCATGGGGAGAGACTCGTGATCGTGTCCGAGGCTTCCCTGGCTGCATTGCTGTTGACCAACCGCTTGGTTGAGGTCGACGCAAAGCCTTTCAGCGCAGGCGAGTATTGGGCCCTCCTCGCCAAGGTTCCCGACGTCGACGTGCTTCTGGGTCTCGACGAGCTAGGTGTTGCCGAGTTGCTCGGCGGCGACACCGTCGAGGCCCAACGGATCAGGACTCTCCTTGATGCCACGACAGCCTTCGCCTTCGAGCGCGAGCGTCTGGAGGAGGAGGGCATGACCCTGCTCTCGACCTTCGATCCCGAATTCCCGAACCGCTTGATCAATCGTCTGGGCACCACGTGTCCGGCGTTCCTCACCGTTGCCGGCCCCGTTGAGTGGCTCTCGGCCGGCGGAGTCGGCGTCGCGGGTTCTCGCGACGCGAGCCCAGCCGCGCTCGAGGTCGCTCGATCAGCGACACAAGTAGCGGTCGATGCTGGTGTCCCGGTCGTGAGCGGTCTTGCGCGTGGGATCGATCAGGAGTCGATGGCAGGCGCGCTCGACGGTGAAGGCGCTGTCGTTGGCGTTCCTGCGGAAGGATTGAGGGTTGCCGCTCGCAGCCCGGAGGTGCGCCGCAGGGTTCACAACGGCGAGTTGTGCATCGCCAGCCCCTACGCACCCGTCATGCGGTTCACCGCCGGCAACGCGATGGGTCGGAACAAGATCGTGTACGGCTTGGCCGACGTCACGCTCGTCGTGTGTTCCGATAACGGATCCGGTGGAACTTGGGAGGGCGCCAAGGAAGCGATTCGCCGTGGCTTCGGCCCCGTGGCCGTGTGGTCGGGTGACGGCGAAGGCCCTGGCAACGCCGCGCTGGTGGCCCTCGGTGGCACATCCATCACCGGGGTCCACGACGTGTTCGAGGTGACCCAGAACCCCACCGAGCCGAAGGTGCAGGGATCCCTGTTCTGACGGTTCGTGCTTACCGTGCAATCGAAGCACTCGGCCGCTACGGCCGATCGTGACTCAAAGATGGTCCGCGAGCAGTTGTCGGAGAGCCGCCCGGCGCGGGTCGTTCGCCCATGCGCGTCGGGCCATTCGACCCGGTTGAACGTCGGGCTGGCTCCGTACCCTGGGCACCGATGACGCGTCCGTGGACGCAGAGATGGGTGAATAGATGAATTGGTCCCGTGCGAGGTCCAACGTTGCGACCGATGTCTCCACTCGCCCTCGGGTCGGCAGCAAGTCGCGTCCGAAGGAGACCACAGCCAACCGCTTTGCCGGATGGTCAGCGTTGGCGCTGCTGTGGATAGGGGTGGCGATCGTCCCGGTAATGCGCCACACGGCTGCGGCTGCGGATGCCACGAAATCGTTCGTGCCGATTACACCATCGAGATTCATGGATACCCGGGATGGTCTCGGCGGAGTCAAGTTTGTTGCGGGCGAGTCGCGCGTTGTGCAGATCGCGGGCCTCGGTCCAGTGCCGGCCGGGGCCGCGATCGCAGTGATACTCAACGTCACCGTGACGGAACCTGATGCCGCTGGCTTTCTGACGGTTTGGCCATCGGATCGTGATCGGCCCTTGGCATCCAACCTGAACTATGTCGCCGGGCAGACCGTGCCGAACTCCGTGACAGTCGGCCTCAGCGCTGATGGATCAGTGAAGATCTTTGCTCAACAGTCGACCCACGTGATCATCGACGTGGTCGGCTGGTTTTATGCCGGGTTCAATCCAGTGACGCCCGCTCGTCTCATGGACACACGCGAAGGGCTTGGCGGAATCGCGCTAGGACCAGGAGAGCAGCGTGACCTCCTCATCCAGGGTCGCGGTGGTCTTCCGGACTTCGTGATCGGCGCGGTCGCGTTGAATGTCACCGTCACAGAACCGACGTCGTCGGGCTACGTGACCGTGTGGCCAGCTGGCCGCGATCGACCACTCGCTTCGAGCTTGAACTTCGTGCCCGATCAAATCATCCCGAATTCGGTCATCGTTGGCGTCGGAAGTGGTGGCCGGATCAGTCTGTTCAACAACTCTGGGTCGACACACCTCGTCGTTGACGTCGCTGGTTGGTTCGCATTGGGTTTCGATGCGGTGACGCCGACCAGGCTGATGGATACCCGCGAAGGTCTTGGCGGCGTAGCGCTGGGTCCAGGGGAGACCAGGAACCTGCGCGTGACCGGCGTCGGGGATGTACCCAGTGCGGGGGCCGGAGCTGTTTCGCTCAATGTAACAGTCACCGAACCGACCGCCTCAGGGTTCCTCACAGTCTGGCCAGCAGGCCGTTCACAGCCGCTTGCCTCGAACCTGAACTTCGTCCCAGGCCAGACCGTTCCCAACGCCGTCATTGCGGGTGTAAACGCAAACGGTGAGGTCTCCATCTTCAATAGCGCTGGCAATAGTCAGGTCATCGTGGACATCACCGGGTGGTTCGCGGTGAGTGATTCGGCCGCGCCTCAGTTGGCGGCGTTCGATTTCAGTCCGAAGGTGATCAACACCTCGAGTGGAGCGCAGACGATCACGGTGACAGCGCGGGTAACGGATGATCTCTCCGGGGTTGCGACGAGCGGAAACCTTGGAGTTGCCGTCCGCCTCCAATCGCCATCGGGACAGATCGCAGATGGCTCCGCGTACAACGGTCCAACATCGGGAAACATCCTCGACGGCGTCTACGTCATGTCGGTAACCATCCCCGCACTGGCCGAGTCCGGGACATGGTCAGTGGCCAACCTCTACCTACGCGACGGCGTCGGAAACTCGCAATTCCTTTCCACGACACAACTCGCCACCGCCGGCTACCCCACCACCTTCGTCAACAACTGAGAATCCGCGAGAGAGGCGCTTCCAAGTCCTTCTCACCAGGTTCACGTAACCACACGCCGTGCGTCCGCCTCCAGGATTCGGTCACGATCGAGTGACTCTGCGCCGATGAGTGAGCATGACCGATCTCACCACGACCAGATGGACCAGATATGGCAAGGACCGGCTGTACGTGAAGATGTTGGACGGAACCCCGGTCGGGCACATAGATCTGCTGACCGGGGCAGTCGAGATCCAAATGGCGGAGTTCGACAGCGAGATGCGAGCGCTGGCCGCCCATCAGGAATCAGCAACGCGGCCAGCGGCCGCCCCATCGGCCGCTCTACCGTCCCCTACACCTGATATGCCGATCGAGGTCGACATGACTCCGCAGGCGCCGGCATACCCCTTGCCGACACCACCTCATAACTCAGTCCCCACGCCCGTCGAATTCGATTTGACCAACAACCTCGCCGGTGCGGCCGCGAGGGCCAAGCGCCAGGAGATCAACGGCCAGGCACCCGTGTGGAATCTCGTAGCACGAGCGATCGGTATGAAGACCGACGAGCGAGCATGGCGTGTGGGTGCAAAGGGCGAGGAGAAGGTCGGCCACGAGTTAGCCAAGTTGCCCGACGGATGGCATGTTCTCAATGCTGTTCCAATCGGCGAACGAGGGAGCGACATCGACCATGTTGTCATCGGTCCTCGCGGTGTCTTCACCATCAATACCAAGAACCGTCCTGGCGGCTCGGTGTCCGTGTACGAATGGGCCGTGTGGGTCAACGGCCACTCAACGGACTACCTCCGCAACTCCCGGTTCGAAGCCAAGCGCGTCGCCAAACTCCTTACGGCGGCATGTGCGATGCCGGTGGAGGCTCAGGCCGCAATTGTCTTCGTTGATCCGTCCGAGCTCACCCGAAAGGGCACGCCGCCCGATGTCCACGTCATTACGCGTAAGACACTGCGCACCTTCCTGATGCAGCAGCCCCAACGCCTCACGCCGTCTCAGGTCGAGAACATCTTCGCCATCGCACGCAACAGCACGACCTGGCAGCCGAGCTGATTTCTGCCGGCCACGATCAGCGAGCTAGATCGATTGAGCTAGGCACCGGAATCGGCGATAGGAAGCATCGCTAGGAACAGGCGTGAGTCAGATGTTGCGCCTCCGGACCACGTCCGACTCACAACGAGTTCCGCACTGGGTAGGCGGCGGCGAGAAGCTTCATGAGTTTTGGCAACGTGGGAGTGAAGCGACCTTCGCCCCATTCGAGGTCGGGCTCGTTGGCCATGGCCATGGTCAGCACGCCGATGATCAGTGTCGAGACCAGATAGACGGCCTCGTCGGAGTCGGCCTCGGAGCCGAGCTGCCCGGCGGCAACGGCGTCGGCCATCGCGGCGCGTTGCAAGCCGAACATCTCCACACTCGGGGCGAAGGCTTCGGCGGATGGCTCGAAGCTCGGGACCGGGCGCCAGAACAGCAGCTGGGCAGTGGCCCGGTTGGCGAGCGCCCATCGCCCGCTGGCCTCGAGGCCGGCGGTCAGGGCTTCCAGACCGGGTTCGGCACCGGCCATTGCCTGACGCATCACTTCGAGATGTTCAAGTTGACCACGAACGAAGACGGCGTCGTAGATCGCCATCAGCGACGGAAAGTACTTGTAGATCGAGGGAGGCTGAACGCCGAGTCGCCGAGCCACCTCGGCCAGGCTGAGGCCGTTGACCCCCTCCTCGGTCATGACGTCCTCGGCGATGTCGAGGATCTCCTGGATCGTGTCTTGGCGACGTCGGGCACGCCGGTCAGAACTCTTCGGTGTCAGGATCTGCTCGGTCGCACCGTCGTGATTCACGTCACGCACCATAGCACAAGTTCTTCTTGACAGCTATAGCTAATAGTCGTAGCCTACGCTTCGTACCGATGCTTCAAGGAACAGGAGGACCTGATGGCCCCGAAGAACCAGAGATGGTGGCTGACAACGGACAGCGAGCACGTCGTCGTCAACGTCGCTCCAGAACACATCTACACCATGGTCGCAGACCTGCCTCGCATGGGCGAGTGGAGCCCCGAGTGCCAACGAGTCGAGTGGGAGGGCGGCGCCACCGGTCCGGCCGAAGGCGCCAGGTTCGTCGGGCACAACCGGACCGGACCGCGGGGCATGATCCATTGGTCGCGTCGCGGCACAGTCCTCACCGCAGATGCCGGACGCGAGTTCGCCTTCGCCACCGAGGAAGGTGGCAACGAGGGCACCGTGTGGCGCTACCACTTCGAGCCCGTCGACGGTGGCACCCGAGTCACCGAGTCCTACGAGGTCAAGCGGATCCCGGTCTGGGCCCGGATCCTCGACGTTCCCACCAATCGCCACCGCGAGCTGATGGAGGGCATGCGCCACACGCTCGCGCAGCTCAAGACCGTCGCCGAATCCACCGCCACCGCAAACGGACAACCGTGACCCTGAACGTCGCGCCGGCCCTCCTGAACCAACAAGACATCATCAAAGGAGACACATCATGACCACCAGCTACAAAGCCGCGCCCGACATCGACGTCCTGACGTCGAGCTTCCAGATCCCCGGCCTCGGATTCGTGCCGATCAACGCCTTCGTCCTGCACGGTCCCGAACCGATCCTGGTCGACACCGGCCCCGTCGTCGAGCGTGATGACTTCATGACCGCGCTGCGATCAGTGATCGATCCCGCCGACTTGAAGTGGATCTGGCTGACCCACCCCGACTTCGACCACATCGGATCCCTGCCGCAACTGCTGGCCGACAACGCCGGGCTTCGCGTCATCACCACGTTTCTCGGCGTCGGAATCATGAGC
>JANMRB010000295.1:0-14210 GCA_031370825.1 Ilumatobacteraceae bacterium | reverse complement strand
GTACCGCGCGTTTGTCACGGGGACGACGAGCTGCGGACCTGCGACGCTGCGGATCTCGGGGTCGACGTGCTCGGTTTCGATCTCGAACGGCGCTCCGTCCGGCACGAGGTAGCCGATGTCCTCGAGGAAGGCGCGGTACTGCCCGGGATCATGCGGCTGGCCCGCTCGTTCGCGGTGCCAGACGTCGATCGCCGCCTGCAGGGATGCGCGAACCTCGACAAGTTCGACATTGCGCGGAGTGAGATCGTGGATCAACGATGACAGGCCGTTCCAGAACGTGTCGGGATCCACCCCGGTCACCGGCAACGCCTCCAGCTCGATGAAGCTCACCAACTCCGCACCGACCAACAGCCCGGCTCGTTCGAGATGAGTGGCGTCGGACGCACTCATAGGCCCGTCACCAGGCTGATTCGAGCGACGGCTTCACCTCGCTGCAGAAGATGTCCATCGTGTTCTTGGATTCATCGAGCGTCATATCACCTACGGGCAATTGCAAGACGATGTAGTCGGTGAGACCTGGCTCGAGAACCGCGGCGAAACGGTCCTTGATCTGCTCAGCGGTGCCAGCGCCGAACTGAATGGCACCTTCCATGTGGGCAACGATGTTTCGGAGTGGCCCGAGTGCGGCGTCGCACTCTTCGTCAGTCAGCACCAGGTGGTCGAACTTGTGGACGTTGTGCGTGCGACGCATCAGACCGCTCATCCCGCGACGGATGACTTCGAGCGCCTCGTCCTCGGTCGCCGCGATCGCCAGCAGCATCGTGCAGCCAACGCGCGGCGAAGCGTCGGGTCCGTCGACGCGATGGGTGTCGCCCTTGTGGGCGTTCCACGTCTCGACGTAGACGTCGTAGGAGGCCTTGTCGATCGGCCCTGGCCACATCAGGTTCATGCCGTGGCGGCCGGCGGTGATGGGGCTTCCGGGGTACCAGAACGGAATCGGGTTCTGCACTGGCTTGGTGGCCATCGGGATCGTCGGGAAGTCATAGAACTTCGAGTTCTCACTGCTGATCTCACCCGTTGCGAAGGCGTCGCAGATGATGCCGAGGATGTCGACGAACCGATCCCTGGAGTCGAGCCAGTTGCTGCCGAACCAGTAGTGCTCGATGGGTGCAACCCCTCGGCCAACGCCGAAATCGAGTCGCCCGTTGGTCAGGTTGTCGACGACGATCATGTCTTCGATGATTCGCACGGGATGATGCAACGGCAGCAACTTCACCATCGGGCCGAGACGAATGTTCTTGGTGATCTGCGACGCCGCCGCGATGAACACCTCCTGGTTCGGTGCCATGCACAGGTCGGAGCCGTGATGTTCAGCGAGGTGAAACCCAGCGAAGCCGGCTTCGTCCGCCATCTTGATGAGATCGAGTCGATCTTTCAGCAACTGTGGAGTCGGTGTGCCGGGAATGTCTTCGATGTGGTCGAAGATCCCGAACGTTGGCTTGCCCATGTTGTCCCTTCCGGTCTGGTTCGGTGATCGTGTCACGCCGCCACGCGTGGCGTAGCGTCGGGCGATGATCAACCGCAGGTGACCTCTTAGCGACGCACCGCGTCGGCCACCGCCTGCGTGTCGTTGACGATCGCGACAAGTCCGAGGATCGCAATCACGAGCCAGCTGGCACGCATCACGAGGGCGTATGGGGCGGAGCTTCGTACCTTGCGGATCGCAGGCAGGTCGCTGACCAGGACCCAGCTGCCGAAGATGGCTGCAGCGACCAAGATGACGACGATGGTCGGCGGGAAGCACCCGGCCAAGATGAGGGGGAGGAGCCACCTCCGTCGGCCCCGCGCCGTCCACGAGCCAGGCCGCCGGACCGCGTCGACCACCACACCCACGAGAGCGCCGAACAACCCTGGCAGCAGGACGAACACACCGATGGCCAGCCAAGTCGGCTTGAGCTGGGTGAAGTCGATTCCGTCGGCGTGAACGAGCATCGATCCGACCACGACAGCGGCGGCGAGCCCAGTGGTGAGGCGCCTGAACCAGTTCGGTCCGATCAGCCAAGGCGCGACCATCAGGTAGGCGGCGGCACCGATGATGCCGAAGGCGGCGCCGAGGAGCAGAAGGTTGTAGGTACCGGCCAAGGTGACCTGTCCGATGACGAAGTCGTCGTCGCTTCTGACGCCTCGCACTCTGTCGGGCGAGGTCACCCGCAAGAGGAGCATGGCCAGCCGGCTGCCGACTCCGATCAGGACCACACCCGCGGAGATGCCACCGACGATCAGCACGCGAAGTCCCTCCAAGAACCGCTGCGCCTGCCCGAGCTGAACTGTTTGATCACTCATATCTGTCAGGACGGACGACTTGGAGCCTCGGACGGGTGACAACCGGGGGAATTTTCTGCGTAGCGTCACCCGCTCGTACGCGTCGTACGTCTGTCACGAAGTGGAAGGCTTGGGATTGATGGGAGTGCACCTCTTCGCCGCGCCGATACGGATGTTCGGCCCTCCGCCTTTCCTGTTGTCGATTGCTGCGGCGAGGCTTCAGGGCGAATCGATCAGCGTCGAGGCAGAGGAGCTCGTTGTCCATCTGTTCCAAACTGAGGGTCGCTCACTCGTTCGATTGGCGCGGCTGTTCGTCGACGATCGAGATGCGGCAGAGGATGTTGTGCAGGAGGCGTTCCTTCGACTCGCCCGACACGCCGGCCGCATCGAGGCAATCGAGCGGGCCCCGGCCTACCTTCGCTCGATCGTCCTGAACCTGGCTCGTGACCACAACCGGCGCGGGCTGGTCTCGCTACGGCACCACGCGACGAGCGGACGCGAGATCGATGTTCCGCTCGACGTCGCTGATCATCTCGTGCGGTCCGAGGAACATCAGCGTGTTCTCGACGCTGTTCGTCAGCTCCCGACGCGTCAACGCGACTGCATCACGCTGCGATATTTCGAGGAGCTCTCGATCGAGGGGATCGCGGCGACGCTCGGCTTGTCGCCCAACTCCGTGAAGACGCATCTCCAGCGGGCCATGGCGGCACTCGACCGAAAGCTCGACGAGACATGAGCCAGCTCGCCATGGAACGGCGTCTCATCGAGGCCTTCGCCGATGCCCGGGAATCGGTGGAGGAAAATCCCGACCTGTTTGCGCGCGTGACCCGCTCACTCGAGGACGCTCGGGCTCGCCGTCGCTACCGGTGGATGCTCGCCGGTTGCATCGCTGCATTTGTCCTCGCCAACGCCGTGTTGGCGGTCGCACTCTCCAATTCCGACAACGGGAGGTTCAACATGCCCTGGTGGGTCATCGAAATGATCACGAACATCGTGCTCGTCACACTGGCGATCGGATTGGGCCCGTTCATCAAACGGTTCGGTCGCTCGTACGCGGCTGATGTGTTCCGCGCCAATCCGCGAACGGGGAAGAGCTATCTGGTACTGACGGATGTCGCTTACTACCTGATCTTCACGTCCTTCGTGCTGTTCACGGTCTCGTTCGTGGAGCACGACGACTGGCGCTTGTCGCAGGGCAGGCAGCTCAAAGCAGAGGTAGCCCGCGTCGGGGGAATTCTGTTGATCATGGGCATCCTCCATGCGGCCAACGTTGTGGCCCTGCCGATCATCGGCCGCCTGCTGTCCAGCAACAAGCGGCTCGATGACGCCCGTCCCGACGGGGGATCATTGCCGTCGAACCTGTCGGCTCCTCCACTGGGGCCCGGCACGTGGATCCTGCGAGTCGAACAGGCCCCGCCCTCGAATCCCACGGATCCGCCTAGCGCGCGATGAACCCGACCATGAACTGGAGCAACAGCAGGCCGAGGACGACGAATCCGGTGATCGTCACCCATCGTTTCATCCGCCATCCGTCGGCCTGTGCGGTGAACGTGAATCGAGTCGCGCTGACGATCGTGCCGTAGAGGGCAATCATCGCGAGGAACCCCGCCGCCGTGTGCAGCGACCAACCGAACGAGCCCACGAACCCGCTGCCGACCAACAGCACGGGAGCCAGCGCTATGGCGAGACAGATCCACCGGGCAACCTTGGTCCACTCGACACGGGCCCTCGCCAGACCACCTGCGACGACCGTGGGCAGCATCACCGCGCCCGCCCCGATGAACAACGGCAGCAGCCCGATCGTGCCGATCACACGAGCGATCGTCAACGTCCAACGCCTGCGTGTACGCCGCCGGGCGACGGCCACCACGGACTGGGTGAAGCCGAACACCGTGAACCCGCCAACGATGAAGATCGTTCCGCTCCACGAGAACTCGGGATCGTCGGAGATCAGTCGCATCCATGCTCGAGCGATGATCCCGAGCGCCATGCCGCCGAACAATCCGATGGCGAAGATCAGCGCGGGATGGAGCCGGTGGACACGTTCCCGCGGCGCATCCCGAATCGCTACCTCCAATTGTGCTGCGACGTCTGTCATCATCTGCTCCGCTCGAGTTCGAAGGATCTGGACCCTTACAGACGTCGAAGCGAGGCGCCCGGGTGACAAGCTCTCCCAGTCAGATGGTCTGCCATGCCGGCTTGCCGGCGAAGGGCGCGCGGTAGTAGTCGGCCAGCGTGAGCCGGGTTGGCAGCGGCGTCGTCGATGACGACCGTTGCGTGCGGGTGGAGCTGGATCGCGGAACCCGGACACATCGAGGTGACCGGTCCTTCTATGGCTTTGGCGATCGACTCCGCTTTGCCCGGGCCAACGGCGATCAACACGAGGTGTCGCGCCTCGAGGATCGTGCCGATGCCCTGGGTGACCACGTGGCGCGGTACCGCATCGACGCCTTCGAAGAAGCGAGCGTTGTCTGTACGTGTCTGCGCGGTCAGCGTCTTGACTCGGGTCCGCGATGCGAGCGACGACGTCGGCTCGTTGAACCCGAGGTGGCCATCTGCTCCGATTCTCAGCAGTTGCAGATCGACGCCACCGGCCCCGTGAATCTTCTTCTCGCAGCGCGCACAGGCGGCCTCGACATCGGCTGCGATTCCATCGGGGACGTGAACACGTCCCGGCTCGATGTCGACCAGACCCGAGAAATGACGTTCGATGAACTCTCGATACGACGCAGCGTGGCCTACCGGCAGGCCGATGTACTCGTCGAGCAGGAAGGCGGTGACTCGGCTGAAGCTGAGTGTGCCGGCTCGATGGCGGCGAACGAGCTCGTCGTAGACACCGAGCGGCGAGCTCCCGGTCGCCAGGCCGAGCACAGCGCTCGGATGTGACAAGACGAGCCTCTCGATGGCGTCGGCGACCAAGCTCGCCACCGAGTCAGCGTCGCGCTGGATCACGACCTCCACGTCGCGCCCTTCACGATCCAGTGCATCGTTGCTGCGGGTCGAAGATCACGTGGCCGGCAACCATGGTCGCGACGACACGGTTGTTCTCGTCGAGCAGCACGATGTCCGCAGTACACCCTGGTTCGATCCGACCGATGTCCTGTCGCTGAGCCAGCCGCGCCGGAGTGGTGGACGCCGAGCGGGATGCGTCTGCCAATTCGCAGCCGGTGAACGCGATCAGGTTCCGAACTGCGTCGTCGAAGCGAAGGACGCTGCCGGCGATCGTTCCATCAGCAGTGCGAGCGGTGTTGCCCTCGACGATCACGTGAGTGTCGCCCACGCGATATTTGCCATCGCCCTTTCCGAGTGCGGAGATGGCATCCGACACCAGGGCGAGCCGACCCGGGCCGAGCGCTTGCCACGCCAGACGGACCATCGCCGGATCGACATGGACACCATCGACGATCAGCCCGGCGATCAGGGTCCCACCGGCGAGCGTGGCACCCGCTGGGCCAGGCGCCCGTGCACTCATCGGCGTCATCGCGTTGAACAAGTGGGTCACTCCGCGAAGGCCGGCAGCCACTGCGGCGTTCATCTCCGTGGGATCGGCATCGCTATGCCCGGCGCACACCGCAACGTCGTTGGCTACGAGGACCTCGATCACGTCGAGAGCGTGGGCCAGTTCCGGTGCAAGCGTCACCATCGCGTAACCGTCGTCGCGACGCCACTCCTCCACTTCGGCAACAGATGGTTGGCGTAGACGATTCACAGGGTGTGCGCCTGCGCGCGCAGGATTGAGGAACGGCCCCTCCAAGTGCACACCGAGCGATCGTGCGCCGACGTGGCTCGGCTGGTCCTCGCGAGACCAGGAGTTGATGACAGCGACGGCCGCGACGATCTGGCTTACCGCCGACGAGATCAGCGTCGGCATGAATGAGGTCACACCGCACTGCACCAGGAAGGCGGCCACCTCGCCGATTCGTTCCGGCTCGCTGGTGAGGTCGACTCCGACCGCTCCATTGACCTGCAGGTCGACGAAGCCGGGAAGGACCGAGCAGCCGGTTGCGTCGAGGAAGCCGACGGGACGGGACCCGCGTTCCACGCCAACGGACGAGATCGTCGATCCCTCGATCGTCACGTCTCCCTCCACCCAGCTACCGTCGACGTGCAGCATCCCGCCGATCACCAACGGGGTCATAGCAGCGGCACCGGGCTTGCTGCGCCGGCCTCGTGCGCAGCGCGAATGGCGCCGATCGCACCGAGTGGGACCGATGGATCGATGATCCGCATCCGCGACCCGAGGTCCAGCGAGCCGAGAAACTCGGAGTGTTGGCCGTCGGCGGCCAGCCGGACCGCGATCTCGTCGCGCAGCACATCGCCGAGCGCAGCGACCCCTCCACTGATCACGACAACCTCCGGGTCCCAGGTCAGTGCCAGCAGCAACACGGCGGAACTGAGACCGCTGATCACTCCTGACCAAGGTAGTTGCGCGTCGGCGCCGGCACCGTCTCAACCGGCGCGGCCGGTGCGGCAGTGACCTCGGGCGCCGCCGAAGTTGGCGGTGCGGCGGTGTCGGAACTGCTCTTGGCGTCGTCGCCGCAGGCCACCAGCGCCATGGTCAGAGCCGCTAGAGCTTGACCAGCGGCCAGTTTCACTGTTCTCATTGCTTCCCCTTGGTTGTGGCGGCCGAAACCGGATCTGTTGCTGGAGCGCGTGTGCGCTGTGTTGCTGTTAGACGATGCCGAGCTCGTTGCGAAGCACGAGAGCGGCTGCTCCGAGGAGCACACCATCGTCGCCCAGCGAGCTGAAGCGGACGGAGACGTGCTGGCCAACTGTCGGGAACGTCCGATTCCGAATCGTCTCGATCGCCGCGCTACGGAAGCGGTCATCGAGGAGATCCATCGGCCCAGACAGAACGATTTCAGAGAGGTTGAGGGCGCCGACCAACGCGGCCAGGACGATCCCGAGGTGGCGACCGGCCAGCTCGAGATGACGGGCCCGGTCACCGTCGTCGACGCCCTTCAAGCGCTGGGCGAGCAATGGCGCGGAGACGATCGCTTCGAGGCATCCTCGCCGGCCGCACTTGCACAACGCTCCGTCGTCATCCACGACCACGTGGCCGATCTCGCCGGCGGCGAACTGGTCACCCACGAAGAGCTCGCCACCGATGACGAGCCCGGCACCGACACCTCCACCAACGCGAACGACGAGAAGGTTCTCAGTGCTGCTCCCGAGTGCGCTGTACTCGGCCAGGACCGCTGCGTTGGCGTCGTTGGCCACATAGCAGGGGACCCGGACTGCGGCAGTCAGCTTGGCGGCGAGGGGCTCATCGTTCCACTTCACGTGGGCAGCGGTCAGCACGACGCCGTGGTCGTCGACGATGCCGGGAGTTGCGCAACCGACGCCGAGCAGCGGGCGGTCCAAGGTGCGGGAGATGTCGCGGGCGAGGCGCCCGATCGCCGCGGATGCCTTCTTGCCGGTCTCGCCGTTGCGAGCCTGGGAGTGCCTGGCGACGATCTTGCCCGCGAGGTTGACGACTGCGGCTTCGATCATGTCATCGTCGCTCAGATCGAGGGCGATGACGTGGCGGCCGTCCGGCTCGACGCCGAGCAGGGTCGCCGGCTTGCCTGCACTCGTGCTGGCCTTCCGGCCCACTTCGCTGATGAGTCCGTCGGCGATGAGCTCAGCGGTCACCGCAGACACGGTGGTCGGGGTCAGCCCGCTCTGTCGAGCGAGGTCGGCACGGCTTTGCGGCCCGCCGGCGTGGAGCGTTTGGAGCAAGAGAACACGATTGCGTGGTCGGGCGTCGGAGGGGTCGGATTTCGAGGACGCCGCGGCCCGGTTGCTCGATTGATCGGCGGTCCCCAAACGGGCCACGGGTTAATTAGTGCACCATAGTTATTAATTGTCAAGGGCCAATTGTCAGCGGGGTTTGCTACCGTGCTGGCGTGACTCCGACCGAGTTGGCGGTGGCGGGGGATGTCAACCTGGCGGCCGCGTGGATGATCTTGGCGCGTCACGCCGGACATCCGACAGCGCAAGTCGACTCGCTGACGATGATCGCAACCGGCCTGCCCATCGCCTTCTTCAACGGAGTGTTCGTGCAGGCCGCGACCAGTGATCCGGAGGCTGCGATCGACGCCACGATCACGTACTTCGCTGAGCATGACGTGCCATTTCTTATCTGGGTCCGCGAGGGACTCGACGAACCACTGCTGGCAGCCGGTCGAGCCGCGGGTCTGCGAGATGCAGGAGAGGTGCCAGCCATGGGGTTGCGCGCCGTCGAGCAGATCCCTGCGACTTCCTCTGTGATCGAGGTCGTGATCGGTCGAGACGACGCCGACCTCGAAGCGCACCGAATCGTCCTCACCGCCGGGTTCGAAATGCCAAACGACGTGGCCGATCGGATCATCGGCGATGGGCTGCTGCAGGACGACGACGCCGCAATAGCGGTTGGCCGGCTCGAGGGTGTGCCGGTTGCGACCGCCCTCCTGTGCCAATCCGGTACGACGGCAGGGGTCTACAACGTGGCCACGGTTCCGGACTATCGCCGACAGGGCTACGGGGAAACAGTCACGTGGGCGGTTGTTGCAGAGGGCGTTCGGCGAGGGTGCACCCACTCGGTCCTGCAGTCGAGCCCAACCGGCTATGCGGTGTATCGCCGCATGGGATATCAGGACGTGGGCAGATATATGCAGTTGACAGGGCCGCCGGTCAGCTGAGGATTGACAAAGTGTGCTGCGGTAACATCAGGTTCGAGCAAGCTCGTCGATCTGGTCGACCACAGCGCGCATGCTCAACCCCTCAGCCATGGTGCGCGCCTGCGCCAGGAGCTCGGACGCGCGGTCGTTGTCCCCACGGTGGCGCAGCGCACGGCCCCACCAGTGCAGCGTGCGCGCTTCGAGCGGTCCTGAACGCAGCGCTCTGTCCTGCGCGAGCGCGTTGGCGAACAGTCGATCAGCCTCTACGGCGTCTCCATCCAGTTCGGCGAGACCGGCTCGAAGGCGGTCCACAGCGCAGAGAGCATGTGTGCCAGTGGCCATCACTGCGATCTGGCCGCTGTAGTCGTCGAGCATGGGGCGCAACGCGGCCGCATGATGCGTTGCTCCGACGGTGATCGCAGCCCAGGCGACGTTTCCGAGAGCCATCAGGGTGAGCCAGCCGCGACCAACAGCGGAGTATGCATTTGGCGCCACGAGGTCGAGGAGCGAACGTACCTCGTCGTGGTGCCCGCATTCGGCGGCCTCGCGCACGCGCAGCGCACGCAACACCGCGAAGTCAGGAAGGGCGAGCTCGTACTGACGCACCGCCTCGTAGTTGGCCTCGACATCACCGATCTCCCCGCTGAGCCAGCTGCTCTGTGCGAGGGCACCGAGTGCGAGGTTCTCGTCGTGGCCGCCGATTCGTCGAACTTCGGCGATCCCTTCGGCGGCGTCGGTCCAGCGACCGTCCAGAAGGTCGCGCAGCACCTCTCGTTGCATGACCTGACAGTCGTAGAACCAGTAGCTGCGCCGCGGGTCGCAGGCTCCGGCCGCGAGATAACGATCCGACATCTCACGATTGCCAAGGTGCAACCACATGGTCGACAGAGCTATCTCGACAGGGAAACCCTCTGTGTCGACTCCATCGCAGTTGGCAAGGAAACGTTCGGTGATCGGTAGCGCATCGTGCGGCTGATTGGTGCTCGTGAGACTGCGTGCGCAGCGCATGGCGATCTGGCAGGCAAGGGTGTCGGTCGGATCGAGGTGGGCGATGATCTCGTTGATGCGGGCGCGGTGCGTGGACGGATCCGTGTCGGGGTCCATGAACTCACGAACGACGAGAGCGACCTCCGCGTTCCATCGTGTGATCAGCGTGCTGTCGTCGAGGTGTCGCAGTCCTTCGGACAGGAAAGCGAGATGCTCGGTCTGAGATGCAGCTGCCGATCTCAGACTGACCGATAACAGCGCCCGCCCCATGCGTTCCTGATCTCGCAGCTTCACGGCCGCACCGAATGCCAACCTCGCATCGTCGATGGTCTCAGCACCGGTGAGGCGAATCGCGGTGGCTCTGGCGATCAGTAGGTCGCAACCCAAGCCCGGATCCGCGGGATCGACGAGATCGAGCAGGGCAAGGCCTCTGTCTGCGTGGGCCGCGGCTCCCACGTCGAGTGATGCGATGGCCGACAGCGAAGCCCGCAGATACCACCGCGCGGCCTGAGGGTCGCGAGCCTGGCCGTAGTGGTGGGCCAGCTCTTCGAGGTGGTTCTCGATCGACAACGCCCACAGTTGCTCGAGCACCGCAGCGACGTTGCGGTGCAGGCGTTGCCGGCGCGCCGGGGAGAGGTCGGCTAACAGCACGTCGCGGATGACGGCGTGGCGGAACTCGAAGAGCCTGCCGACATCCGCGACAATGCCAGCGGCTTGGGCGCACTCCAGCGATGTCAGTACATCGCCGTGCTCAGTGGTTGCCTCGCGGGCCGCTTGTTCGACGACGTCGACGTCGAAGCTGGGCCCGATGACAGCGGCGAGCTGCAGCACTCGAGTCGTATCGACGCCAAGGCTGTTCAGCCGGCGACCGATCACCTCGCGCAAGCCGTCGGGAAGGGCGAGCGGCTCTGGTCCGCCTGTCCATCGTTCATCAACGAACATGATCGCTCCACTGTCCGCAAGGTGGCGGAGCAGTTCACCGACGAACAGCGGGTTGCCAGATGTTCTGGCATGCACAGCGTGGGCCAGCGTGAGGCCATCGGTGTCGAGCTCGTGCCCTGCCGAGTGCTCGAGGAACTCGACCACCGCTGAACCATCGAGCCCTGCGAGTGCGATCCGACGGACGGAGGGGATCCGACGGAGGTCCGCCAGCGCCGCGGTCAGCGGGTGGAACTGATCGAGGTCGGTGTCTCGGTAGGTGCCCATGATCGCTGTCTCGGGGAGATCGGCCGCCACCACCCGTCGAACCAGCTGCAGTGAGCGCTGGTCGATCCAGTGCATGTCGTCGAGGACCACCACAACGGGGCCCGCCGCGCCCAGCAAGGCGACCACGGCATCGACGGTCATGGCGTGCCGGGTGTCCGCATCGACCACCAGCTCCACAGCCGGCGGAACGACTCGCCGCGTCAGCGACGGGATCAGCCGGCACAGCTCGCCGACATGCTCTGGTGGGAGCCCGGCCAACACATCGGTGCTCAGCAGCTCGGTCAAACGTCCCAATGCCTCGACCCAGGGCCGGTAGCTGACCACGAGCTCCTCGTCGCATCGGCCGACTACGACGGTGCAGCCGGCGACGTGCACATGTTGAGCGAGCTCGGCGACGAGACGCGTCTTTCCGATTCCCGGCTCGCCCGCGACTAAGAGGGTTCGCCACTCCTTGGCCTTCCACGTGTCAAACAAGTCGGCGACGAGTGGGGCTCGACCGACGAACGGTCCGCGCCGGGCCCCATCCAGCGACGAGGGCAGCTCGCCGGTGGATGCCCGCTGTGCCGCAGACCACTCGACCCGCACCACGCTGACCGGCTCGTCGATCCCTTTGAGCTCGTAGTCACCCGCTGACGACATCCGATGGGAGCATCGGCTGCCTGCCAGCACGCGAACGATCTCGGCAGCCAGGATCTCGTCGGGTTGGGCAGCCGCGCAGAGGCGGGCTGACTGCACAACCGGCATGCCGTTCCAATCGTCACCCGTCGTCGAAACATCGCCGATCGAAACTCCGACGCGTAGCTGCGCGGGATCGACGTGCGCTTGCCAGCTGTAGGCGTGAGTGCCCTGCTGCATCGCGACTGCTGCATCGAGCGCGCCGCCGGCTGATGTGAACACTGCCATGACGCCATCGCCGAGGTTCTTGACGACGACGCCGTCGGCACTCGCAACCGCCGATTCGATTTGCGCGAACAAGCCGGCGAACCAGATGTCGGCCTGTGTATCACCGAGGCGGCGGCGCAATTCGGTCGACGCGACGACATCGCAGAACACCACGGCTCTCGTAGAGCGCACCGATGCCATGACCGGCGAGGCTACCAGTGGACCAACAAGCACGATTGGGGTGCACGCCTCCGGCGGGTTGCTCGTCTCGAAGCCATCTTGCGGATGTGCTAGGCATCGCTCTCGTGAGTGCGGCAATGCCTCAGATCAAGAAGATCGTCATGCTGATGCTGGAGAACCGCTCGCTCGACAACTTGCTCGGGTGGCTCTACCACAAAGACGAGATGTCGCCGAAGAAGGTGTTCCCGAAGAGCTCGAGCCTCCGCTTCGACGGCATCTCGCCGAGCGATGTGAACTACATCGACACCGAGTGCTATGCCCCATCGCACGGCACGCAACAACGCACCCAGCCGATGCGTCAACCTCGGTACAACCCAGATGAGTTGTGGGAGCCCGTCGGCAACCAGATGTATTGGAATGCCTATGGCGAGGACTCGGTGCCGCGATGGTCGGCTGCGACTCCACCAATGACCGGCTTCGCCCGGGATTACGACAGGTGGTACGACACTCCCGACGAGGTGATGGGGGCTTACTCCGAGGAGCAGCTACCGGTGTTGTACGGGCTTGCGCGCTCCTTCGCCATCTCCGATCGATGGTTCTCGTCGGTGCCGACAGAGACCAACCCGAACCGGGCGTTCTCCGTATGCGGATCGTCTGCCGGCGCGGTCGACAACAAGGACATCTCCGTGTACGACCTGCCGACGATCTTCAACGCCCTGACCCGTGCCGATCCGCAGAGGTCTTGGGGGATCTACTACCAGTACAACGGCATGTTCGACATGGACCCGACGCGCAAAGGTCGGTGCTACACCGAAGACATCTTCCCGCACATTCGTCGCGCGGTCGTCAAGGGCGAGGGGATCGTCGAGAAATATGACACCTTCCTGAAGACGCTGTCTTCACCCGACCTTCCCGACTTCTGCTACATCGAGCCATTCTGGGGTGGGGGCTACGGGTTGCCCGACGACGATTTCGTCGGTCTGCAGGGCAACGACTACCACTCGCCGGCATGGGTGGGCCCTGCCGAGTACGACCTCAACGAGCTGTACAACGCGTTGCGGAACAGTTCCCACTGGGACGACATGCTCTTCATCATCTCCTTCGACGAGCACGGCGGCACGTACGATCACGTGCCGCCGCCCGTGACTGTCAAGCCCGATTCGACTCCGAGCAAGCAGAAGTTCGACTTCGGTCGAATGGGAGTGCGTGTTCCTACGATCCTCGTGTCGCCGTACGTGAAGCCCGGAACCGTCTTTCGTGCGCCGGAAGGATCGAAGTTCGACTTCGATCACACTTCGTTCATCGCCACCATCCTCAGGTGGGCGGGAGCGGATCCGAGGAAGGCGAACATGGGACTGCGGGTTGCCAACGCGCCCACATTCGAAGGCGTGCTCAGTGAGACGCGCTCCGGTGAGCGGCCGCCGACCTTCAAGGTGCCGGCGGAGTACGCGAAACAGGGAGGGAAGAAGGGACCCCACAACATCCCGTTCGACATCGGCGCGATGCCCTTCCGAACCGTCCAGAAGGTGCTCGACGAATCGACGTCGGCGGAAGATTTCCTCGATCGACTGTGGCGCGAAGTCGCCGCATCGAGCACGAGCACCTAGCGACTAAGCCGCGGTTCATGCCGCGCCGCGTTTGGGTGGGCCGGTGGTCATGATTTGTCCGTCGGGCAGTCGAATGGTCATGGTGCGGTCGGGTGTGAGGGTGAGCACCCATTCGTCGTTGTGGATGTTCTGATGATGGTGCTCACATACCGGTAGCAGGTTGTCGAGATCGGTGGGCCCGTTGTGGCGCCACCAGATGACGTGGTGCAACTTGGTGCGGCTGTAACGCACGTCACAGCCGGGGATCGCACACGTCGCATACAGCGCACCCAAGGCGCGGCGCTGGGCCCGGTTGGCGACCCGGGTGCTGCGACCGAGGTTCAGTTCGCCGGGGGCGTCGATGACGACACCGTTGCGGACCACGACCGTGCACACTCTGGCCGTCTTGGCCAGGTCGGCGAGGACCCGGTCGGGGAGATCGACGGGTAGTCCCCAATCGATCACC
>JANMRB010000293.1:0-9413 GCA_031370825.1 Ilumatobacteraceae bacterium | reverse complement strand
CCACGAGTCGGGGCACGCACTGCTCGGGATGCTCGTCCCGGGTGCCGACCCGGTGCGAAAGGTTTCGATCATCCCCCGCGGCCAGTCGCTGGGGGTGACCCTGCAGACCCCGCAAGCCGACCGATACGGCTACACCGAGAGTGCGTTGCGGGCCCGGATCATCGGTGCGCTGGGCGGACGGGCGGCCGAGGAGGTCGTGTTCGGCGATGTCACCACCGGCGCCGAGAACGACCTCGAGGTCCTCACCCGCATCGCCCGGATGATGGTGGGTAGGTGGGGGATGTCATCGCTGGTGGGCCCGGTATCGGTGCTGCCCGGGCCCCAGGACGACGCCTCTCCGTTCGGCACGCGCGCCGCGTCGGACAAGACCTACAAGCTCGTGGACGACGAGGTCCGTCGGATCGTCGACCAGTGCTACGACGCGGCGACGAAGTTGTTGCGCGAGCACCGCACCGAGCTGGACGCCCTCGTTGACGCGCTGATGGTCAAAGAGACCCTCGACGAGACCGAGGCGTACGCCATCGCCGGTGTTCCCGGCCCATCAGCCGTCCCGGAGGGCGTCTGATTCGCCCCGTCGTCCAGCGGGGAGACGTGTCTCAGCCGCCCAGAGGGCGGTACCACGGGGACTCAGCGGCCGCGGCGTCGAGATCCTCGGGCGTCGCGCGATGTAGCGAAGTCATCGATGGCGGGCATCGGGTGGCCGACGCCGACTAACCATCCGCCGCTGCAACTAAACGTCTAACTACGAGGTCCCGGGTTCGAGCCCCGTCACGCCCACCGAAAATACCTGCTAGATGAGGGTATTGGTGAGGTCTCCAACACTCACAGCTGTGCCCCGGAGATGGCGTCTCCGGCCCTCCCAGTGGTGGTTTGCCCGCCATGGTTTCTTGCGTTGTAGCTCGCTGGGGCCCATCGACTCTGGTCCGAGGAGGGGGTTCGTGTTGTGAATAGCGTCGGAGCCCTTGACAGGAGACACGATGACGACCAACCCACTCCGTCGGCGCACGGTTCGGATTCACGGCCATGAGGTCAGCTACCGGATGGCCGGCGACGGGCCGACGATTCTGCTGGTCCATGGGATAGCAGGAAGCTCCACGACATGGCGGGCGGTGATGCCTGCACTGGCCGAGAACTTCACGGTGATCGCCCCCGACCTGCTGGGCCATGGACACTCGGCCAAGCCCAGGGGTGACTACTCCCTGGGCGCCTATGCGAGTGGCATCCGCGACCTCCTGACCGTGCTGGGCAAAGAACGCGTCACCTTGATCGGCCACTCCCTCGGTGGAGGTGTGGCAATGCAGTTCGCCTACCAGTTCCCGGAAAAGGCAGAGAGATTGGTATTGGTCGCATCTGGCGGCCTGGGTCAGGAAGTCAGCCCCCTGCTCAAGGCCGTGACCGTCCCCGGCGCCGAGTACGTGCTCCCGATCCTGCTGCACCCTCGGATCCGCGAAGCCGTCGAGTGGCCCGGTACCCTAGCTCACCGCCTGGGCTGGCGGCCCAGCGACACTCTGGCCGAAGTCTGGCGCAGCTACACCACCTTGACCGACAGGCACGGCCAGATGGCCTTCGTCCACACCGTCCGCTCGGTGATCGATCTGTCTGGACAGCGAGTCAGTGCCCACGATCGCCTGTACCTCGCCGAGGCCGTTCCGACCCTCATCGTTTGGGGGGACAACGACCGAATCATTCCCGTCGGCCACGCCCACCGAGCGGCCGAGGCCATTCCCGGCGCCCGTCTCGAGATCCTTCACGGTGCCGGCCACTTCCTGCCTCGGCGGAACGCCAAGTGGTTCTTACAAGTACTCGAGGACTTCCTCGCATCGACCACACCCGCGCACGTGCCGGAGGACCGCTGGAGGACGCTCCTGACCAGCGCACCACCCGACGACGAGTCGGAGTAGATGGTAGACGACAGGCCCGGTGTCGCTCCACGCTCACAGGTGACCGTTGAACCCTTTGCCGCTGCTACCCGGAGACTGCACTTGTCCTGGTGACGAAGCCGTGCACTGGCTTGACGTCAGACGCTCCAATCGATGAGCTCGGGTGATGGGTTGCGGATGGCAGCGGTGCGTACTGGTCGACGTAGTCCTGCCGACAGAGTCGCCGGATCTCACTCTCATGAACCGGTCGGTGATCTCCCGTCGAGCACGGTTCGTGCTCGACGGGAAGCCGGCGTCGGCAGTGCGGATTGGCTCACCGAGGCTGATCGTGGCGTGCCGCAACGGGCGTACCAGCCGGGCGCCGGCAGGCAGGATCCGGTCGGTACCGATGATGCCGACATCCGGCCTGGTCATGATCGCCTCGTGCGTTCGAATGGTGCTATACCCCCTGGGTGTATTCGGCTAACGGTCTTGAGGTCTGTATCCGTCAGAGGAGTTCGTCGGCGAGTTGTTTGAGTGCGTTCTTGGATTCCCGTAGGGCCCGTCGGCCCGCTGTTGTCGCTTGGTAGGCGCGAAGGCTCCTGCCGTTGGTGACGATTTGGCGGCTGGTGAGGAGGCCCTCTGCTTCCATGCGGTGAAGAGTGGGGTACAGGGTTCCGGGTGAGATTCGGTAGCCGTGTTCGGCGAGTTCTTCGGACATCCACGCGCCGTGCACGTCTCCGCGAGAGGCGTGGTGGAGGATGTGGAGGCGCACGGCGCCGCGGAGGAACTCGCGGAGCCCGGTGCTGCTCATCGGGCCGCTGGTTGAAACAATTCGATGAGGTTCCCGGACGGATCCTGGAGCAGGATCTGGGATCCGCCTGGCCCCCGGACGATGTCGTTGCGAAAAGTGGCGCCGCTGAGGCGAAGCTGCTCGACGGTCGCCGCGACGTCGTCGACGACGAGTTGGATCCGGTTCCAGCCTCCTGCATTTGGTTGTGTGCCGTCGGGCATTGGCCGGCCCGCTGAGCTGGTTGGGCCGCTGAGGAGGAGACGCAGCGGACCGCGGGTGACGTCTGCGAAGGCGGGTGCTGCGTTGGATAGCGGCGTGAACCCGAGTGTTGTCGTGTAGAAGGCGATGGCGGCTTCGACATCGTCGACCATGTAACGAACGTTGACAGTTGCGTGTTCCACGGGATCGCTCCTTTCAAGCGTCAGACGGCGCCCAGAGTCGCCACCCTATCAGACGACGATATCGGATCCAGATAATGTTCGCCGTGGCCGAGAACATGAACAGTCCTGATTCTGCGTCAGCCGGTGGTGCGTAGATTTACCTCGTGGAGGAAACCGGCCGACACGCGACGCAGCGGAGTGGCTGGGCGTGGTGCGCCCTCGCGGCAGTGCTGTTCGGCGCGGCCACGCCGGTGACCAAACTGGTCGTCGATCACGTCGGTGCGGTCACCCTGGCCGGTCTGCTGTACCTCGGTGCCGCTGCCGCTGTCGCCCCATTTGCTTTCCGTGAGCCACGATCGCCGGGCACCCTCCGTCAACGATCACGCCTATTGATCGCCGTCGCACTCGGCGGCGGAATCGCGCCAGTTCTTCTGGTCCTCGCTCTCGACCGCACACCCGCAGGAACAGTGTCGTTGTTCTTGAACCTCGAACTCGTCGCGACCGCCGTCATCGCCCGCGCCTTCCTGCAGGAACACATCGGTCGACGCGCAGCAATGGGCATCGTCATCGTCGTACTCGGCGGGGCAATCCTCGCCAGCACCTCCGACGCAGGCATCGCGGCCGGCGCAATACTCGTCGCGGGCGCGTGCGTGTGCTGGGGTATCGACAACGCCATCACTGCCAGCCTCGACAGCTACACCCCCTCGCAGATCACCCTTGCAAAAGGCCTCGTCGCCGGGTCGGTCAACCTTGCTTTGGGCCTCATCCTCAGCGCAGCACCCGCCGCACGGTTCGTGTTCGCTGCGCTAGCGATTGGGGCATTGGGCTACGGACTCTCGATCACGATGTGGATAACCGGTGCCCGACTGGTCGGTGCAGCACGCGGTCAGGCCATCTTTGCTCTCGCGCCATTCATTGGAGCGGTCCTCGCGTGGCCCGTCAACGGCGACCGCCTGACGTCGACGACGTTGGTCGCTTTCACGGTGTCGCTTGCCGGCGTTATCGTGGTCGCAACCAGCCACCATGGGCACTTCCACCGCCACGAACCACTGGAGCACGCGCACCCGATCGATTCGAGTGATCCCCACCACCGATCAGACGCGATCGAGCTGCTGTCGGGCACGCAGCACCGACACCTTGCCGTCAGCCATGAGCACGAACATCTCCCCGACATCCACCACCGCCACACCCACTGACGAGATCCGTCCCGCGGTAGATCGGTACGTCGTCGTTCCCGTCGCGGCCGAAGACCATCGGGGATGTGGTGACGTGCCATGGTGAACGCATTCGTCCCGTCCCGCTTTCAGCAGCGCGCAGTTCGATTGGCGTGGGCGACGATCGCGTGGAACGTCGTCGAAGCCATCGTGGCGATCGCAGCGGGCACGGCTGCGAGTTCCATCGCGCTGGTTGGTTTCGGACTCGACTCGACGGTCGAGGTGATGTCAGCGGTCGTGATCGTGTGGCAGTTCCGCGGACTCGCGGAGGATCGTGAACGTCGGGCGCTCAAGTCGATCGCGCTGAGCTTCTTTGGTCTCGCCGCGTACGTTGCCGTGCAGTCGATCATCGATCTGCTCCGACGATCCGAACCCGAGTCATCCGCGGTGGGTATCGGCTTGGCGACCGCGTCGCTGATTGTCATGCCGATGCTTGCCCGAGCGAAGCGCCGCAACGGGAACGCGATGGGGAGCGCCACGGTGGTCGCGGACAGCAACCAGACGAAGTTGTGCGCCTACCTGTCGGCGATCCTGCTCGTTGGTCTGATCCTCAACGCAACGGTGGGCTGGTGGTGGGCGGATCCGGTCGCGGCGCTCGCGATCGCGGTACTGGCAAGCAACGAAGGCCGAGAAGCCTGGCGAGGTGAGTCCTGCGACGAGTGCTGCTGACGTTCGTGGAAGCTAATCGGCCCCCGGCCACTGCGCGGTGCTTCGTCAGCACCAGCGGACGTGGGTGGGGTTCACGTGGAGTGTGACGCTCTCTCCCGGCGAGGGAGTCGCAGCATCGACTACCCGCGCCATGACCGGAATGTTGCCGACCATTGCCACGACACTCGGTGCGTCGCCGTCGATCGTGGCCCGCACAGCCACGGCAGGTATCTCCCAACCGTTGGTTGGTGCTCGCCCGACGGTTAGGTCTGAGCCTCGAATGAGCAGCATCGAACCCTTTCGTGGAATCGCCGACGGCAACTGATCGGCCGGAAGCTGATTTCGATAGCCGAGAAGTTCGGCGCCCATCATGTCGGAGGGATGGTCGTGGACCTCGGCCAGTGGTCCCTCCTGCAGTATCCGGCCCTGGTGGAGGATGGCAACACGATCGGCGAGAAGACTCGCCTCATGACGATCGTGGGTGACGAAGAACACTGCACATCTCTCCTTGTCGATGACTCCACGAAGGTCACTCAGCAGCTCAGCTTTGGTTGGCGTGTCCAACGAGGTGAAGGGTTCGTCGAGGAGGAGCAGTCGCGGGCGGAGCGCGAGCGCACGGGCAAGGCTCACTCGTTGCGCTTCGCCCCCTGAGAGGCGGTGCACCTGTTGATCGGCGAGATGCGAAAGCTCGAGTGCCTTCAGCCACGTCTCGGTTCGTGCCGGTCGTTCGCGCCGCTCGATTCCGCGGAACCGCATGCCAGCCTCGATGTTGGAAGAGACCGTGCCGCGGCGCAGCAGCGGACGCTGCAGGACAGCGGAGATCAAGCGTCGGCGGTCGCCTGCTGTACTCGGGCTGCCGTTGAGCATGATTGTTCCGCGAGTCGGCTCGGCGAGTCCTCCGATCGCTCGAAGCAATGTCGACTTTCCTGCGCCGTTTCGGCCGAGCGCGGCGACCACGGTCCCGTCGGCCAGCTTCAGGTGAGGCACGTCGAGAATTGTTCGTCCGCCGCGGTCGATGGCGACGTCGCGGAGCTCGATGAGCGGGTCGGTCACCGGGCCCACAGGCTCTGATGCTGCTGGGCCAGGGTCAGCACGAGAACGACGAGGAACGCGATGGCGAGCAAGATCATGCCGTATGCGATCGCGGCTCCGAAGTTTCCCATTGCGGTTTGCTGAACGGCCGCTGTGGTGAGGACACGGGTCTGGTGCTTGATGTTGCCGCCGACCATCGTCGCAGCTCCGACCTCGCTGATCACGCCTCCGAAGCCTGCCATGACAGCCGCGAGCAACGGTAGACGCGCTTCGCGGGCAACCTCGTAGAGGCTTCGCAGCCGCCCCGCTCCCAGGCCAAGCATCTGTGTGCGGAACTCAGGGTCCACCTGCTGGAGTGCAGCCGTGGAGATGCCGGCGACCAGAGGCGTTGCGATGAACGCCTGCGCGATGATCATCGCGGTCGGGGTGTAGAGCAGGGCCGCTGCGCCGAGCGGGCCGCTCCGCCACAGGAGCAGGGTGACGAAGAGCCCTGCAACGACGGGGGGCAGCCCCATGCCAGTGTTCACAGCGGCGAGCAGAAGCTTGCGTCCGGGGAAGCGGCCCACTGCGATGAGCATGCCCACCGGTAGACCGATCAGCAGCGCGACGACAGTTGCGGAGAGGGAGACTCGTAGCGACAGCCACAAGATCTCCATCGTCTCAGGATCACGATTCCATAGCAGCCGCAACGCCGACGTGAACCCCTCCCATATCAATCCCATCGGTTATCCGGCCTTGGCCAACTCCTGCTCGATCTGCTGCGCCGTCTGACCGGCGTCGGGATCAAACAAGGCGATGCCGTACTTGTCCTTTCCGAACTGCCCGATCTCCTTCTGCACCGCGGGGCTCAGCATGAACTTGGCAAACGCCTTGCCCCCGCTGACATTGACACGGGAACCAGCCTTCCCCGTGACCGGAAGAACGTCGTAGACATTCAGCATGTCGGGCGTGCCCTCGTAGAGGATTGCAAGTCCGCTGGAGTCCTTCGTCGCCAGATAGGTGGCACGGTCGGCGAGCGTGTACGCCTGCTTCTGGGACGCGATCGTGATGGTCTGGCCCATTCCCTGGCCGCTCTCCTGGTACCACGATCCGGAGGGAGTGACGCCAGCCGCTTTCCATTGCTTGAGTTCGAAGTTGTTGGTGCCGGACTTGTCGCCGCGGGAGATGAACGCGGCTTGCTTCTCGGCGATTCGCTTCAGCGCGTCGGCAGCGCGGGTTGCCTGCTTGATCCCGGCCGGGTCCGATGACGGCCCGATCACGACGAAGTCGTTGTGCATGAGGACGGACTGCGTCGCCTCGCCCGTGCTGACCAGTTTCTTCTCGGTCTCTGGGTCGTGGGCAATGACCACATCTGCCTCGCCGCGACCAGCCATCGCCAGCGCCTCACCGCTACCGACGGCAATGGTCTTCACCGTGTAGCCGCTCTGGGTCTGAAACTCAGGCACGAGCTGGTCGAGCAACCCACTGTCCTGGACGCTGGTCGTGGTCGCCAGGATGACCAGCTTGTTGTCACTGCTGCCGCCGGTTCCCGAGGGGCTGTTCGACGAGGAGCCGCACGAAGCAAGCGTGGCGGCGGCGAGGACGGCCGCACAGGCGGTGTGAATCCGGAGGGACATTCGTACCTTTCTGAGAGAGTTCAGTTCGGTACATCATGCCCGATCTCACGTCGGGACGTAACGTTCTCCGAATGGCTGGCTACGTCGAGATCAGCGACCGAATCGCTCGGCGGGTGGCGAGCGGCGATCTTTCTCCTGGCAGCGAGCTTCCGAGCATTCGCGCGCTTGCGGTCACGGAAGGCGTCACGCCGAGCACGATCGCCCGCGCGTACCAACGGCTCGCCACCGCTGCGGTTGTGCACATGGGAGATCGGAGAAAGACTCGTGTCTCGGAGAACGGCTCCCGCCATGCCCTAGCGCTCCTCGCAGACCATCGCCCGTTTCGGCTGGCAGGCAGTGACGACCCGGCGCTCGACATTCTGCTGGAACGGTGTGGTGACAGCATCGACTCGGTCGAGCGAGGCGGAAGCTTCAGCGGTTTGCGGGCGGTCTGGCAGGGGCGAGCCGACGGAGCGGCCATTCACCTGTTGCACGAGAGCGGCGTGTACAACCGACCGTTCGCCGCCGCGCTGCTGGCCGGCCGAGATCCGACGATTGTTCATCTCTGGCGGCGGGAGCAGGGCATCATCGTCGCCAACGGCAACCCGCTCGGTTTGCAATCCATTCGTGACGCGCTCCCGCATCGCATCGCCAAACGAGAGTTCGGTGCTGGCACCCGGGTGCTCCTCGATCGACTCGTCCGCCAGATTGGTGGCAATCCGGACAGTATTCGTGGACCCGAAGCACAAAGCCACTTCGAGCTCGCCCTGGCCGTGGCGTCCGGAATCGCCGACGCAGCGCTCGGCGCTCGATCCGCTGCCGCCGCGCTTCACCTCGGGTTCGTGCCCGTGACGTGGGAGCCCTACGAACTCGTCGTGCCCGGGGACCGACTCGGGCTGACAAAGCCGCTCATTGAGGCCCTCGAGGACCCATCGACACAGCAGCGAATCGCCGCGCTGACCGGGTACGACCTCACTGATGCCGGCCAGGTATCCGACGCCGAGACGCCTTATTGACGGTGAGCACCGGCGCTATGCGTTGATGCGTTCCGAGCCCGGGTCAAACAGCGGCCGAAGGGACGGGCGCGCCGGGACGGCGACGCCGGCGACTTCGATCGAGTAGCTCCCTTCTTCGAACCAGCGACGCGGCACGTCGACCGATGGGGCCTTCACGTACCCCATCCCGATCGACGAGCCGATCGTATGCCCGTACATCGCCGAGGTCAGATGGCCTACACACACGCCGTCGCGGAAGATCGGTTCACCGTGCAGCAGCAATGGTGTCGGGTCATCGAGGGCGAACTGCACCAGGCGTCGCTGCACACCCCGTTCACGCTGGGCCAGCACAGCCTCCCTGCCGATGAACCCATCCGGCTTGTCCCAGACGATTGTGAAGGCCAGGCCGGCCTCCAGCGGTGAGTCGCCGGCGGAGATGTCGTGGCCCCAGCTCCGGTAGCCCTTCTCCAAGCGGAGCGAGTTGAGCGCGTGGTAGCCGGCGGGCCGGCCTCCCGCTGCGATGATCGTGTCGTAGATGTGGGCGGCGATGTCGTACGGAACCAAGAGCTCCCACCCCAGCTCGCCCACGTAGGTGATGCGCGTGGCGCGGACGAACCCCAGGCCAAGATCGATCACTCGCGAGCTGCCGAAGGTGAACGCCTCGTTCGACAGATCACAGTCGGTCAGCGGCTGCAACAGCCGGCGCGACTCGGGGCCCATCACGGCGATCATCGCCATCGTTCCCGAGACATCGGTGACAGTGGCAAACTCGCCGTAGGCGATGTGTCGGCGGATCCAAGCGAGGTCACGAGGCGAGGTGGCCGGGGCCGAGAGCACCAGAAACTCGTCGTCACGGAGGCGAGTGACAGTGACGTCGGCTTCGATTCCGCCGAAGCG
>JANMRB010000286.1:0-3431 GCA_031370825.1 Ilumatobacteraceae bacterium | reverse complement strand
AGTGATCGCCGTTCGCTGAAGGGGTTCGCGATCTGGGATCATCGTCGCCATGGACGAAACGACCTTCTCATTCGCTGCGGCCGATGGCTCGAACATCGCGGTCTACCGCTGGACCGGAGAGCAGCCGCCGAAGGCGGTCGTGCAGATCGCGCACGGCATGGGCGAGCACGCCGCTCGGTACCGGCGACTGGCCGAAGCCCTTACCGCCGCTGGCTACGAGGTATACGCCAACGACCATCGCGGTCACGGCATGACCGCCGGATCGGCTGATCACCACGGCGATCTCGGTCTCGGTGGTTGGCACGGCCTCGTGAGCGATCTCGGCGAGCTCGGAGCTATCGCTCGCCGGGAGCACCCCGGCATCCCACTCGTCGTGGTCGGCCACAGCATGGGTTCGTTCGCCGTGCAGGGTTACCTCCTCGACCACAGCGCCGACGTCGACGCAGCGGTGCTGTCTGGCACGTCGGCGATCGACGTCATCGCGCCAGGCATCGACCCGACGAAGGAGATCGACCTCAGCGCGTTCAACGCGGCGTTCATGCCGGCCCGCACCGAGTACGACTGGTTGAGTCGCGACCCGAACGAGGTCGATGCTTACGTCGATGACGCGGCGTGCGGTTTTGGTCTGAACCCGCAAGGTACGGCCAGCATGCTCGACGGGCTTGCCGATACGAGCGACGGGTCGCGCCTCGCAGGCATCCGCGGGGATCTGCCGATCTACCTGCTGTCGGGCGATGCCGATCCGCTCGCCGGTGGGGGAGCGCTCATCGAGATGGTTGCCGAGCGCTACCGCCAGGCTGGAGTGAGGGATGTGACCGTCTCGCTCTACCCCGGAGCGCGCCACGAAGTGTTCAACGAGACGAAACGCGACGAGATCACGGTCGACCTCGTCACGTGGCTCGACCGCATCACGAAGACCTGAACCTGGAGCGGCGACGCCGATGCGACCGCGATCGTCGAGGGCGAGCGACCGTAACGATCATCACACTTCGTATTGGCCTCGGCGGCGTCAGTCAGTATTGCTCGCGACTCGGCGAGGTACTTCGCTTGGTTCCGCTGCCAGTGCTCGGGATCTTGGCGCTCCTTCAATCGACGGGAGCGGGCCATCACCAACGCGAGATTGGAGGTGAGGCCGTCGTTGGCCCCCAGAACGGCCGCGCGAAGCGCATTCCCGCCGGGTGCCCGGTGGCGGCCCTCCAGCTTGGCGAGGGTCTCGCCGGCAATGCCTTGGGGGGAACCGCCGGCGACGTATGCCAGGACCCGGGCGTGGGAGCGTTCCTGGTCGCGCATGTTTGTGTCGGCGGTCTCGGGCTGCGCGTCGTAGGCGCCTTGATCGACCTGTTCGAGGGTGGCAACGGTCGACAAAACGATCCTGGGTCCGAACCGACGCGCGAGGAGCGCCATGATCCGGGCTCGCCATGATGGCCGGCGGGGGCCGGGCTCGACGCCGATTGCTCGGAGCTGGTCATCCCAAAAGGACAGGTGGCGCTCCTCGACCTCGGCCAGTCGCTCGTAGACCGACGCCAGCTGGGGGTTCTTCTCTGCGGCAGCCATGGCGCGGTAGACAGCGGCGCCGTCGATCTCGCCCTGCAGGTTGGCCCGGTAGCGCGACGCGTCCGAGGTGGTTTTCATGTTGACTGCTCGAGCGCCCGAGTCACGACTGTGACGTCCTCATCGCCGAACCCGCGATCGACAACCTGTTGCCACTCGTCGGCCAGGCTGGCAAGGACGACGAACCGGTCGTCGTCGGCCGCCTCGAGGGCCAGGTGCACGTCTTTGAGCGCGAGCGACCCAGATCGTGCACTGGCCGAGGGCGTCGAAGAGCGCGGTTAACGCGCTCGCGAGCCTCGTCGGGCCCCGACGCGAAGATCGTCAGGTTCCCCTGCTCGGCGGGCTCCTTGCTCCCTGACACCGGTGCGTCGAGGAGCAACACGTCAGGACGCTCGACCTCCACCAGGGCGGCGACGCGATCGATCCCCGCCACACCGATCGTGCTCATCTGCACCCAGATCGCGCCTGGAGCAAGGGCAGCGAGCATGCCCTTCTCGCTGGCGATCGAGAGGACGGCATCGGCGTTGGTCACCATCGTGACGACGATCGCGGCTCGCCGTGCGGTATCGGCGGCAGTCTCGGCGACCTCCGCGCCGAGGTCCGCGAGGTCTCGGGTCGCCTCCAGCGTGCGGTTCCAGACGATCGTCGGGATGCCGGCACGCAACGCGCTCATTGCCATCCCATGTCCCATCGTGCCCGAGCACCGCAACCTGGTCGCTTTGGGGATCGCGGATCGGCTGACTGGTCATGTACCTACCTCCGCTGAGGAATGGATTCTCGCGCCGCTGGTTGCCTCCGGCAAGGAGGATGAGGGCCGGTAGTGGCCGCTACGGTGGGTCTCGATGTGCGGCCGGTTCGTGTCCTCCAGTTCGCCCGAGCGGATCGCCGAATACTTCGGCGCCTCGTTCGACCCGCAGACGTCACTGCCTGAAAATTTCAACACCGCGCCCACCAACGACGTGTACGGGGTGGTTGCCGGGCCAGATGGAAGTCCCACCTTGCAGGTGTTCCATTGGGGTCTCGTACCTTTTTGGGCCAAAGACGTCAAGATCGGCTCGAAGATGATCAATGCGCGCTCTGAGACCTTGGCCGAGAAACCGGCCTTCAAATCGGTCTTCAAGAAGCAGCGCATCATCATCCCGATGGACGGGTTCTATGAGTGGCAGCAGGGCAGCGAGGGCGCAGCCTTGACCAAGGCTGGAAAGCCGAGCAAGCAGCCGATGTTCATCCACCGGCTCGATGGCGAGCCCCTCGCGGTTGCGGGGCTGTGGACGACCTGGCGGGACAAGACAGCCGGTCCGGACGCGCCGTGGCTGCACAGCTGCACGGTCGTCACGACATCGGCCAACGCCACCATGGCGCCGGTTCACGACCGCATGCCCGTTCTCCTTCCGGCGACAGCGTGGAACGAATGGCTCGATCCGGGCAACGACAAGATCGAAGATCTGCAACGGCTGCTGGTTCCCGCCCCCGACAACCTGCTGACGATGCACAAGGTCTCGACCGAGGTCAACAACGTGCGCAACAAGGGAGCTGAACTGATCGCTCCGATCGACTAGTTGTCGATCGGCATCACCATCGCAGACGGTGCTACCGGCTGTGGCCCGGTCAGCCAGAGGATGATGTCGTCGACCGAGATTCAGGCGGTGGTCAAGATCCCATCGCGCTCCCTGGGGAGTGTCTCGGGACTGTGTTACACCCCGTGCGTACGCTCGTGTAATGGACACAAACGTTGCATTTGTGCGCCCGTTAGAGCAGCTAGAGGCTGTGATTTTCGAGGGTGCGGCCAACCTCACCGCAGCAGAGCACGACTGGCTGGTGGCTGTCGCCGAGTTCGACCGGCGCGAGGGCTGGAAGCTGTGGGAGTGCCAGTCATGCGC
>JANMRB010000221.1:0-12980 GCA_031370825.1 Ilumatobacteraceae bacterium | reverse complement strand
GTCGATCCGGGCATCGTCCAGCTCCACTCGCTCGAGTACAAGAACCCTTCGCAGCTCGTGAACGGTCCCGTACTCGTGGTCGGCGTGGGCAACTCCGGAGCCGACATCGCCATGGACGTCGTGAAGCAGCACCCGACATGGCTCGCCGGCAAGGAGTCGTCCGCCATTCCCTTCCGTATCGAGCCGTTTCTTGGGCGCAATCTTCTCGTGCGAGGGTTGCGGTTCGTCGGACATCATCTGCTGACCGTCCGCACCCCGATCGGCCGCAAGGTCCGCCCGAACTTCCTCCTCCGAGCGACCCCACTCATCCGTGTAAAGCCGAAGGACTTCGTCCCCGCTGGGATCACGCGCGTCGGACGGATCGTTGACGTACGCGACGGGCTTCCGGTGACCGAGGACGGGCAGACCGTCGAAGTTTCGAACATCATCTGGTGCACCGGCCACCGGCCCGGCTTCTCCTGGATCGACCTGCCGATCATCGGTGACCGGCAAGAACCGCAACACGAGCGCGGCGTGCTCCCGCAGGAACCCGGCCTCTACTTCGTCGGCCTCGAGTTCACCTACTCGGCGACATCGGCGACTGTCACCGGCGTCGGTCGCGACGCGCGGCGCGTGGTGAAGCACCTGACTTCGCGCCCGCGGCCGGAGCTACTTTCAACGTCGCTCACGCACGCTGTGGCTTCGCCCGTGTAAGCACCGCCCAAACAAATGTTTCCGACGGTACGTAGCCCGCGCCCACTTCTCGGACGTCTGTCTAGCCATGACGGCAATCATCGAGATCGAAGGTTTGCGCAAGGAGTATCGACGCTGGCGGGGCGAGCCGCTTCGTGCCGTGGACGGTCTGGACCTGTCGGTGCCGGAGGGCGGAGTGTTCGGATTCCTCGGCCCCAACGGATCGGGCAAGACCACGACAATCCGGTGCATGCTCGGCCTGGTGGCGGCGACATCCGGCACCACAACCGTGCTTGGCCGCGCCACGCCCGCCGAACTGGCGACCGTCATGCCCCAAGTGGGTGCGATTGTCGAGACCCCAGCCATGTTCCCGACAATGACTGCGCGGGAGAACCTTCAGCTCCTCGGCGCCATCGATGGCATCGGCCGCCGGCGGGTCGCGCAAAGCCTCGAGATGGTGGGGCTGGCTGAGCGCGCGGACCACAAGGTTCGCACGTATTCGCTCGGCATGCGCCAGCGTCTCGGTCTTGCCGCCGCGTTGCTGAAGGATCCGGCGCTGCTCGTTCTGGACGAGCCCGCGAACGGTCTGGACCCAGCGGGCATGCGGGAGATCCGCGAGATGCTCCGCCAGTTAGGCAGCGAAGGCCGGACGGTCTTCGTCTCGAGTCATCTCCTCACCGAGGTCGAGCAGACCTGTGACCGAGTGGCGATCATCGACCGCGGCAGACTGATCTTGACCGGCCGTGTGGACGATGTGTTGGCGGAGGCCTCTCGTCCGTCGCTGCTGGTCGGTGTCGACAACCTCGACGCCGCTGCTACGACGTTGCGCAGCGCGGGTTTGTCCGTCGAAGCAGACGGCATTCATCTCCGTGTGGCGTTGCCGGTGTCCGAAGCAGCGCATGTCACCAAGTTGCTCGCGGATGCCGGCTTGTACCTCAACGAGCTCAGGCCGGATTCGGTCAGCCTCGAAGAGTTGTTCTTGAAGATCACAACACACGAGGAGGTCCCGGCGTGAGGTTCCTACGGTTGACAGTTGTCGAGATGCGGCGCGCCCTTCATCGCCGTCTGGTGCGGTGGATGATCGTGATCGCCGTCGTGTTCAGCGGGGTCGCTGGACTCATCATCTTCTTGACGAGCCGGGATCCGGTGAGGTTCGCCCAGGATCAAGCGCATCCTGCGCGGATGGTGAACTGGTGGACCTCGGGCAATGGCGACAATCTCCTCACCACTGCCGCGCTCTTCCTCGTGGTGGGCGCAGCGATTTGCGGCGCATCGGTCGCGGGCGCCGAGTGGCGTGCTGGAACCATGACGACGATGCTGACGTGGATGCCGTCTCGTGTTCGCTTACATGGTGCCCGCACGCTTTCGGCTGCACTCCTGGCCTTCGTGATCAGCCTCTCGCTCCAGCTGCTCTACCTCGCGTGCGCCCTGCCCGCCGTAGTCGCCCACGGAAGCACTGCAGGAACTGACGCATCATGGTGGGCGGCGCTGGTGCTCGCGATGCTGCGGATCTCCCTCGTCATCTCACTCGTCGCAGTCCTCGCCGTCAACATCGCCACGATAGGACGCAACACGAGCGCCGCATTGGTGGCGCTCGCCGTGTGGGCGCTGGTGATCGAACGCCTGGTGGCCGGCTTCTGGCCGAAGCTCGGCCGGTTCATGATCGCCGAGAACGTTGCCACCGTGGTGCCGTGGGCGCAGATGACCGATGTCGACTTCCAACGTCCGCCGCTCGTCGCGCTGCTCGCGCTCCTGGCCTATCTGGCCGCCGTGGTCGCAGCAGCCACAGCGTTGTTTGCACGGCGTGATGTTGCGACGACGTGACCGCACAGTTGTCATCGCAGGTACCGTCACGGCCGAATAGGCCGTCTCCGGTGACTGCGTTCGCAGTGACAAGCGCCGGTCGTCGTCGCCGTTGTCGCTAGTCGAGCGCCTGGCGGGCGATCGCCACCGGTTCTCGACCGCCGAGCAGCCAGGCAACGGTGGAGGCCACGAGAGGCAACCCGAGGACCACGACCAGCAGGTTGACGATAGGGATCGGGGTTAGCCGGCCAAGGTCGTCGGAATAGCCGGCGATCAGCGCGACGTATGCACCAAGGAGCCCGAGGAGCGCGCCAAGCAGTGCGAGCGCACCAGCCGTTGCTGCCGTGAGCATGCGCCGAGCCGAGCTGTTGGCACCCGTCGCCGTCAACGTCTGCAAGTCGCGGCCTGCTTCGCCACGGATCAAACCGATGGTCATGGCCAGGATGCTCAGTGCGAGCAACATACCGACCGCCGTGGCGATCAACCGGGTCAGGAACAGGTCGTGATTCTGGTTACGGGTGACCAGCGCCATTCCCGACTGTGCGGCGAGGTCATGAGCGGCGGCGCGTTGCTGGCTCGTGATGGGGTGCTCAGACTCGATCAGCCATCCAGCGCGCACGGCAACCCAACCGTGGCTGCGCATGGCGGCCTCGGTGATGAACGCCTTCGGTTGATCGGAGTACCCGGGATCGGCGATCGCCTGGACCACTGCCGAGGTCTCCTCGTCCACCCGCGTCTTGTGATTGAACCCGCTGGGATCCACCAAGATCAGGTCACCGGTCGAGGGCGTCAGCACCTCGGTCGATGGCTGGATGGTACTGGGGTCGACACCGTCTCTGGCGAGGATCTTCGCGGTGGCAACATAGACAGTCCCGCTGTTGCCCGAGACCTCGATCCCACGATCGACTCGATGGCCGACGAGGATCGCCGGATGTCCAGTTCGACCCTCCGGATCGACAAACGGTTCGCCGGTTGTCGAGACACTGGTCGCCGCGTCGAGCGGATAGACCACCGCTCCTAAAGAAGCCGCGAGCTGATTGACGGCCGCGTCGAGTTGATCGATTTGCGCCGAGGTGCGCTCGGGGATCAGATCGAAATCGCCGAGTCGTAGGAGGATCTGCCGGTCGGACAGGTTGCCACTGTCATGTGCCGGCGTTGCTGCCGCTGAAACCACGATCGCGGTGAACGCGATGCCGAGACCGAGGCTGATTGCCGCGAGTGCCGAAGCGGCGCGGGCCTGGTACCGGGCGAGGTCGCGCAAGGCCAGACGCACCGCGATCGGCAACCGGCCGGCGACGATCGCCAGCGCACGGATCGCGATCGGGCAAAGGAACAGGATCCCGAGCACGATGGCGATGGGCCCACCGATGAAGGGAAATGGCTTCGCCACCCCTTGCTTGTCGATGCCTTTGGCCAAGCACGCGAAGCCGACCACGAAGAAGATGACCGCGGCGAGGGCGGAGCGATGGGCTCGTTTCGGTCGCGGCGGCCGCCCCGACAACGCCGTGACGACCGGCACTCGCGCCGTGGTGCGCGCCGGCCACCATGCGGCGGCGGTCGTCGTCAACAGAGCCAACCCGATCCCAGCGGCGAGCAGCCACCACGGGAGGTCAGAGCTGTTGATGCGATGGTTGGCGGCCGACTCCAGGCTCGAGCTCCACGTGAACCACCCGACCAGTGCCACGCCACTTCCCACCACGGCCGACACAAGTCCTGCGACCAGGCCGTGGGCGATCGTCACCAGGCGCAGTTGCCGGCTGGTTGCTCCCATCGCCGCCAGCATCCCGAACTGACGCAGCCGGCGCTGTGCGACGACTACGAAACCAGCCGCCGCCACGAGCGACACGAGCAACAGGGCAATCGTGTCCAGCGACAGGGCGGCGATGACGGCTGGTCCGCGATCCGACGGGCCTCGGCTCTGCGTCAAGCCGTTGATACCGACCGGGGTCGTGAACTGCCGAATCGAGTGAGCAGGCGCTTGGTGCTCGTCGGGGTGGCCGCTGAACAAGAGGTTGACCTTTTCCGAGGCGCGCGGATCGCCCGGAAGCGTGAGGATGAACTCGTCGTCGAGCTGAGTCGGGTTTTCGACGACACCCACAACGGTCCACGGCTCGGTGAGCACGGTCAACTGGTCTCCGACACCGACCCCGAACATGGCGGCCACACCGTTCGTCACGGCCACCTCGCCGGCCCTCGTCGGATAGTGACCATCGAGCAAGCTCAGGAGTGGACGGCTGTAGAGACCCTGCGGATCTTCCGCGCGAAGGTCGAGGGTCTCCACCGAACCGGGCACCGGCAGTTGTGCGTGCCAGATCGTCTCGACCGGTGCGTACTGATCGGCAAGTTTCGCGAGCTCGGATAGCAACGCCGCGGAATCAGGGCTGGAGAGCGTGATCCGGCGGTCGGCGGTGCCGAACTCGGCCGACTCGGAGGGTGGGAGGTTGTAGGCAGCGATCGCCGCGAAGACGGCCGCGGCAACGGTCACGCTGAGCAGCACGAGCACGACGATCTGCTGGCGCCATTCACGCCGGAACATGCGCCACGCCCAGCGTGTTACTGCTCGCCGGCCGGCGACTCCGCCTCCGCTCCCGGATCGTCGTCGCTGGACGTAGGCCGCCTCGACGACCGTCATGTGGTCGGCTCGGGCACGAGCAGCGACTCCGGTCCTACCGGGGCGGCCGTCTGATCGACGACCCGACCATCGCGCAGGAACACGACCCGATCGGCCCACGAGGCGAGCCGCGCGTCGTGGGTGACGATGATGCCGGCGACGCCGCGCTCCATCGCCTTGCGCAGCAGTCGCATCACGGCTTCTCCGTTGGCCGAATCGAGTGCGCCGGTGGGCTCGTCGGCAAGCAGTACGTGACGCTCGCCAACCAGCGCGCGGGCGATCGCCACACGCTGGCGCTCGCCGCCGGACAGCTCATCGGGGAAGCGTGCCGCGTGCTCAGCGACGCCCAGGGCGGCGAGGGCCTCGAGACCCAACACACGAGCCGCCTTCGAGCTGGTGCCGTCGAGCTCCAGCGGCAACGTGACGTTCTCGCACGCCGTGAGTCCTGCGAGGAGGTTGAAGTCCTGGAACACATACCCGATCGAGCGACGGCGCATCCGTGCCCGGTCGTTGCGCGACATCTCCGCCAGGGCAAGACCATCGATCAGCACTGAGCCCTCGCTCGGATCCTCGAGACTGCCGGCGATGGTCAGCAACGTGCTCTTGCCCGACCCGCTCGGACCCATCACCGCGACGAGCTCGCCTGACAACACCGTCAGGTCGACGTGGTCGAGGGCGTGGACCTCGGAGGCACCCTCTCCGTAGACCTTTGTCACGCCGCGAAGCTCGATCACTGCGGTCATGCCCACACCGTCGACTTTCGTGTGGCCCGTGGCGCCGCCTCGGCGACGCCCGGCTCGGGCAGTGGGCGCCGCTTCAGCCGAGCGTCGGCGGCATCAAGCCACCGGACCACGGCGTCGAGGCGGAAGAGCTCGGCATCGGCAACAAGCGCCAGCTCGATGTCGTCGTCCGCCGCTTTCGATTTGATGTGGGTGCAGTGCTGCATGGCCTCGACGAAGTGGCGCCGGTGCACCTGCAGGATCTCGTGCAGGTCCACACCGGGGAGGCGCAGGCTCACGAGCACCTTGATGATCAACTCGTCGCGCGGCGGGAGCTCGGTGTCGGGTGGGGTGCGCAGCCAATGAGCGAGCTCGCCGCTTCCGGCCTCGGTGATCCGGTAGCGCTTCTGCTGCCCGTCGCCATCGGTCTCGTCGGATTCGACAAGGCCGTCGCGCTCCAGACGCTGCAGGGTCGTGTACACCTGACCGACGTTCAGCGACCAAACCTCGCCGGTCCTCACCTCGAACTCCTGGCGCAACCGAAGGCCGTACTTGGGCCCTTCGCTGAGTAGGGCAAGCAATGCGTGGGGGACGCTCATGGGTGACTTCTTCGTAGCATACTCTGTAGTATACGCAGTATATTCTACTTTGCAAGAGCGTCATCACCGGTCAGGGGGCGGCCTTTGCCCCGGTGCGCCAGTCGGGGACGCTCGGCGCATTCGGCTCGAGTGAGCGCAGGTAGGCGACGAGTTGGCGGATCTGCTCGGCCGTCAGCGGGCCGCCGAAGTCCTGACTCCAGGCCGTCATATCGGAGCCCGGAACGCCACCCGTGATGATCAATGCTGCTTGAGCATCGGTGGTCAGCGAGAAGAACTGCTTCGAATTCAAGGTGGGCGCAGACCCGCCAGTCGCCGTCCTTCCATGACACGATGCGCAACCCTGGTTGAACAGGCCATCGCCGATGCGCCGATATTCGCTGGTCTGTGCGGTCTTGGCGTCCGACCGCAGGCTCGGCTCGCGCAGGCGATACAGCGGGAACGCCACCACCAGTACGAACATGAACACCAATCCCGCGGTGTAATACCGGTCCAGGCTGCGCTCGAGCCACGCCGGCTCGAAGTGCTTCGGCTCGGGTTTCTTGGGCACCTCTATCCCCCCTCCTTGCACGCCGGACCCTTGGCCGGTGTCAAGAACTTCTTGGCCCCATGATCGGGTCCGGTGAGGTGCTTGCCGGTGTCGACCACCACTACATCCCCCTGGAGGATCACCGGATGGCGATCCATTCCTCGTGGCGAGGGTCCGGCGATCCATTCCCCACCGATGTCGAAGATCGAGCCGTGACACGGGCATTCGAAGCGTCCCGAGCTCTCGCAGAACGGCACCCGGCATCCGAGATGCGGGCACTTCTGGGACAGGGCCAGCAGATGACCGTCGGCATTGGCCAACCAGAAGCGACCTTCACGGATGTAGGTCGCTGTGCCGGCTTGGTAGTCGGCCGCCGAGCCGACCGGCAGCTTGCCACCGGCTGCGTTCGAAGCGAGCGGCCGCAGCAGCTCCCATGTGGTCCATGCCGCGGCCGAGGCCAGCAGTCCGCCGCCGGCTCTCCATCCGTTGCGCAACAGCTTTCGTCTTGACAGGGCCATCGTCGCTCCTCACATCTCGATGTAGTTGTGGTCCCACGGGGGTACGAACTTCCAGCCAGGGCCGCGGAAGGCCAAACCGATGACCGTCAGCACGACTGCGATCGTCATCACGATCAAGAAGATGGAGATTGCAAGGCGGCGATGCCTGGCCTCGGTAGCGGGGTTGCGATCAACGTACGGCAGCAGTGCCAACACCCCCAGGAAGGCGGCCGGCAACAGGATGCCTGCCACCAGTGGATCGAAGTGGTTCAACATCTCCTGCAGGCCGACGAAGTACCACGGTGCCTTGGCCGGCTCGGGAGTGAGGTTCGGGTTCGCGATCGCTTTCAGCGGAGCGGCGAAAGCCACCCCGAGAGCGAGCACCGTCGCGGCCACCCCCAACCCGACGACGACGTGACGAACGAGCATGTGCGGCCAGGTGAACACAGTGTCGTCGGTGAGGCGCTCCTCCGCAGTGACCGACTCTCGATCGACAACGCCGAGCAGGCGCACTCTCCTGCCGTCGCCGGCGCCGTCGGCGTCGACCGTGGCAGGGGGCAACACCACGATGTCGGACGGGACCTCGGTCGCTTCCTCGGCGAACGCACCCACCCCGCCGCGCTTCACGGCAAAGCCGTCTTTCCGGACCCGCCAGATGTGCACCATCAGCAGCAGGGCAAGTGCCGCAGGAAGCACAGCAACATGGAGTGCGTAGAAGCGCACCAGCGTCGCTTGGCCGATCTGGTCGCCGCCGATGAGCAGCCCGCTAAGCCGGTTACCGATCAGTGGCACGTAGTTCACGAGATTGGTGCCAACTGTGACGGCCCAGTAGCTGAGCTGGTCCCACGGCAGCAGATAGCCGGTGAACGAGAAGAACAGGGTGATGACCAGCAACCCCATGCCCAGCACCCAGTTGAACTGACGAGGTCGCTTGTATGCGCCCGCCAAGAAGACGCGAATCATGTGCACAACGACGACCAGCACCATGAGGTGTGCGCTCCAGCGATGCACATTGCGCACCAGTTGGCCGAAGCCGACGCCGGTCCGCAACTGCTGCATGTCGCCGTAGGCGGAAGTGACCGACGGCGTGTAGAAGAACATCAGGTACACACCGGTGACGACGAGTATTCCGAACAACACCGAGGCGATGTAGCCGAGCCGCCACGAGTACCGAAAGCGCAGCACCCTCGCCGGCACCTTTACCGGGTAGATGTGCAGGAACACGTTGGAGAACGACTGCAGTGCCCTACCGCGCGGCGTGTCGAGGTGCGGATGGCGGAACACGGACCGCCATGCCTCGCTGTTGCGCACCCGGGCCAAGGGGCCCTGGCGAACCGGGTACACGCCGGGCTCGAGCGCGTCACGCTCGGCCGTTGGCGGCGAGTCGCCGGGCAACACGTCACTCATGACACAACCTCCTTGGCATTGACCATGACCAGTGCCGCGGGTGGGCAGCGGTTCACGCACAGGCCGCACCGGATGCACAGTTCCTCGTCGAGCAGGAGCGCCGATTGGTCGGCCGCGCCGACACCGGCATGATCGGCGCGAACGATGGTGATGCAGTCGACGGGGCACACATCGACGCAGAGACCGCACAGGATGCACAGCTCGGGGCGCAGCATGATGTTGTCGAAGCATCGCAAGCATCGCAGCCCTTCGAGCACGGCATGACCTTCGTCGTAGCCCGTTTCGACCTCGGCGAAACCGACGCGACGGTTGCGGGGCACGCTGGGTACGACGACCCGGGCAATCCCGTCGTAGCCGGTCGCCAAACGGCGAAAGAACGGCTCGACGTGTAACTCGATTGCGACGTCGTGTTGCAGCAAATCTCGACCGGACAAGACCGCATCGATCGAGGCAGCGGCCCGACGGCCGTCGGCGATGGCGTCGATCAGATTGCGCGGGCCGAACGCCACGTCGCCACCCGCCCAGACCTTGGGGTGGCTGGAGCGCAGTGATGCATCGACAGCGACGCCCCCGAAACGGGCCAGTTCGATGCCCAGTTCTGTCGGCAGGAATGACACGTCAGGTGCCTGACCCACGGCGAGGATCACCGTGTCGGCCGGCAGCACCGCCTCGGTGCCGGGAGCGAACACCGGGGCAAACCGTCCTTGTGAGTCGAAGACTGAGACGACACCGATGGTTTCCAGGCCGGTCACCCGCCCTTCTCCCACGAAACGATGCGGACCACGGCGGAAGCTGATCGTGATGCCTTCTGCCTCGGCCTCCTCGATCTCCTCGAGTGCAGCCGGCATCTCCTCGAACGACTCCAGCGCGATGACGGTCACATCGCGCACACCCTCGCGCAGCGCGGCACGGGCTGCGTCGAGCGTGGTGGTGAGCCCGCGGCGAGCATCGTCGTGGGCGCTGGCTGTGAGCATCGTCGGCTCCGGTGCTGCCTCATCCCTCGCCGCCGCTCGTAGAGCAGTTCGCGCTGCGTCAAAGGCCACGTTGCCGCCACCGACCACGACCACGCGCTCGCCGAGCTCGACCCGAAAGCCGCGGTTCACGTTCAGCAAGAACTCGACGGCCGGCACCACGCCGTCGAGCTCACGACCGGGGAGGTTGAGATCACGCCCACGGCCGGCACCTACACACAGGAACAAGGCATCGTGCTTCGCGAGCAGCTGCTCGAACGTGACGTCACGCCCGACCCGGCATCCGAGCTCCACATGAATGCCCAATGAGACGATCGCCTCGGTCTCGCGGTCGATCAGAGCGCGTGGCAGACGGTACTCCGGGATGCCCAGCACCATCATCCCGCCGAGGCGCTGCTCGCACTCGTACACCGTCACCTGGTGGCCGACGAGGCGTAGGTCGTGGGCAGCTGCCAGGCCACCAGGACCGCCGCCGATTATGCCCACCGACTGGCGAGTGGCCGCGGGTACGGGGCCATGACCGCGATGCCATTCGGCCGCGCCCCCGAAGCTCTCCACACCGAAGCGCTCGGACACGAAGCGTTTCAAAGCCCGGATCGCAACGGGTGAATCGACCGTGCCGCGCCTGCACGAGGTCTCGCACGGAGCGGCGCACACGCGCCCACAGATCGAAGGAAACGGGTTGGGCTCCCTCGCGATCTGGTATGCGTCGGCGAACCGCCCCTCGGCGATGGCCGTGACATAGCCGCCCGCATCGGTGTGCACCGGGCATGCAGCCCGGCACGGCTCGTTGTCCCACAGCCAGCGAGCGTCGGGCGTAACCGCCTTCATCGTCTCATCCCGCGAGCCTGCAACCTACGCAAACCCCAGAGAAGCCCACACAACGCAACAGTGAACCACGCTGTAGCGAGCGCGACCCTGGTACTACGACCGCCGCCTGACATCGACACCAGCAGGTCTGGTACGTAGACGAGGGCCACAAAGGCTATGAGCACCACGAGGCCGCCCTCGAGACCGGAACGCAGCCACTTCATGGTGTGACGGTGAACGCGGACCTCATGCCTTGGTTGTAGTGCTTGACGATGTTGCACACCAGCACATAGTTGCCGGCCGCCAGGTCGAAGGTCATCGTCACGGTCTTGCCTTGATCGGTCTCACTGATCTCGCCGACGCTTGCGTCTTCGCTGACCTTGTCGTCGGCTCCGACTTTCAGCGCGTCGGCCTTCTCATCCGTCTTCAGCACGATCATCTCGTGCTGACGGTTGCCAGTGTTCTTGAAGGTGAATGTCACCTTGCCGGCGGCCACGCTGACGGGCTCGACGGTCAGGGTCTGCACGACGTCGGACGTGTCACCGGCGGTGACAGCGACCGGAGTGCCACCACCAGCATCCGCCGGCACTGTGACATCGCCGCCGGCAGCAGCCTCGGTCGAACTCGAGCCGTCGGCAGCAGCCTCGGTGGAACTCGAGCCGCTGTCGCTGCTTCCGCATCCTGTCACCAGGCCGAATAGAACAACCGCGACCGCTGAGGATCGAAGGACACCTTGCATTGCAGCCTCCCTTGGGGTTGACCAAGGATGACATCCAAGGCGAAACGTCAGACAGGGCCGAAAGTCCCAAGCGCGAACGACCGTCGGGACCTGCCCACAACAAGCGCAACCTCGGGTGCACCGTTCACTTGTCGGTATCGGACGCAGTGCGTTCGTCCCCTCGCAGCAGTCCATACATGACGCTGTCGCGCCAACGGCCCGCTCGAAAGTACAGCTGCCTATTCACTCCCTCGCGTTCGAAGCCGACCCGTTCCAACGCCCGTTGCTCGGCAACGTTGTCAACCTCCGTGCCGGCCTGTAAACGGTGCGCTGTCGTGGTGCTGAAGAGATACTCGACGAGCTGCCGCTGCGCTTCCGTCCCAATCCCATGACCCCGGTGTTCGGGGAGTAGCCCGATGCCGATCTCGTAGTTGCCAAACCGACCGATCCCATGCCAGTCCACCAGACCGGCACACGTACCGTCGTCAAGCACTACCGAGAGATGCGACGACTCATCGCCAATCAGACCATCGTCATGCCAACGACGTTCAAGTTCCCTGGCCTTATCGCTCCTGAAGCCGAACCATTGGTACTCGCCGGTCACATCGGGGTCCCACCACAGCCGGACAACGAATGCGAGATGCGCTTCCTCAACTGGCCGAAGCCTCAGCTGTCCATCCACGAAGCCAGTCTTACTGATCTGATTCGTGCGCTCGCGCGCACGGCAAACGTTGATGGACGTGGCAATGGCACGAGGTAGCGGCGTGAGCGTCAGACGTCTACGACTCGGGCGGCGACATCGAGCACCGACAACAGCCGGCGCATGTCATCGGGATCCGAGGTGACAATCGCGACGTCCTCATGCCGAGCGAGCCCGGCCGCCGTTAACGCGACCGAGGCATCAATGACGTCAGCGGTGCCCGCCCGCCCACACAGCAACCCCGCGGCACGTGCCACCACGCCATCGAGTGGCACGTCGTCCCAATGCGCCAAGGCTCGAGATAACAGCGCCTGGCGGCGGCCGTCACGCCACGCCTGAGCGATGGCGCCCGCCGGAACTTGGACCGTGGAAGCGTCGTCAGCAGCAACCCTCAGCATCGCCCACACCACACGGTCATTGCGATCCAGAGCGATCAGTGCACCGGCGTCGAGTACGAGCGCCGTCACGCCCCAACCCGCGCTCGGGCGGCGGCGAGCTCAGCATCATCGAACGGGCCGTGCTCTTCCTCCCAAGCGGCAACCACCTCTAGAAGACCACGTGCTGCGAGTTGTCGTCGAGCTGCGTCGGCCAGCCATGACGACACATTCTGGGCGTCGGCGTCGGCGGCGTCGCGGACCGCCGCAGCCAGTTCAGTTTCCAGCGAGACAGTGATTCGTTCCACGGACATGTGGAAATCATACTTCTTCATACCCGTCGGATTCAACCTGCGCGGCGATGCCCCGGACGGTGTTGCGCTGGCCTTCATCGACGCACTCGGAGAACGGATCAACCACATCACACGTTCACCGAATGCGGGGTCAGTGGGATTCGCCTGCGAACTCGGCATCCCCGAGCTCCGGGCGTGGGGCCTGACACGATTCCCATACGTGATCTTCTACGTGCCGCTCGTGGACCGCATCGACATCTGGCGCGTGTTGCACACCCGT
>JANMRB010000213.1:0-1869 GCA_031370825.1 Ilumatobacteraceae bacterium | reverse complement strand
CCAGGAGGGCCAACGAACCGGAGCATTACGCTTCGGTGACCCACGCGCCATGGCCGTTGACAGCCCTGACCGGTGCACTCTGCATCGGGCTGCTATCGGTCGTCGGTTTCACCAACAAGACCCTTCGCGGCTTGGTGACCCAACTGCTCGACCGTCCCTACACCCGAACCCAGATGACCTACTGAGCATCCCCCCGTTGGACGGACACTTCGTATAGGAGGAAGTCCATGTCCAACAAGAAGAGAGCGGGCGGGCGGCCGTCGAAGTATCCGCCCGAGTTCCAGCGTGACGCGGTCGCGATGGTTCTCGATGAAGGCCGATCGATCGCTGATGTTGCCCGGTCGATCGGGGTGATCGAGGGCACGTTGGGGAACTGGGTCGGCAAGGCCCGCCGGGAACGCTCCGTCGGCCAAGGCGTGTCCGCCGATGAGCGTGCCGAACTGGTCGAGTTGCGCGGCGAGAATGCTCAGCTGCGGATGGAGCGCGATCTCCTCAAACGATCGCTGGCCTTCTGGGTGAAGGAGTCGACATCGTGAGCCGCTACACGTGTGTCGCCGACCAGAAGGCTGCCGGGTTCCCGGTCACCACAGCGTGTGAAGTGGCGGAGGTGTCCACGTCGGGGTTCTACGACTGGTGCGCCAGGTCGGCGGCGCCGCCGACCGAGCGAGAGATCGCCGAGGCCGAGCTGGTCGAGTTGATGCGGGAGATCTTCGACGCTGCCGACGGCAACTACGGCGTCCCAAGGATGCACCGCGAGCTGCGCCACGCCGGCCTCGAGATCAACGAGAAGAAGGTGCGCCGGTTGATGCGTTTGCATGGCATGGCCGGGCGTTGCATCCGCCGTCGGTGCCGCACGACGATCCCGGGCCCGGACGGCTACACCATCCCCGATCTGATCGGCCGGGCGTTCGCGCCAGGCGCACCCGACCGGGGCTGGTGCCAAGACATCACCTACATCCCCACTGGTGAAGGCTGGCTCTACCTCGCCTCCGTCGTCGATCTCGGGAGCCGGCGGCTGCTCGGCTACTCGATGGCTGAGCACATGCGCACGAGCCTGGTGATCGATGCGCTCGACATGGCCATCGCTGCCCGCGGTGGCAACGTCGCCGGTGTGATCGCGCACGCCGACCGCGGGTCGCAATACACCTCGAACGACTACCTCGATCACTGCCAACACCACCAGCTGCGAGCCTCGGTAGGCAGGACCGGGGTGTGTTGGGACAACGCTGTGGCCGAGTCGTTCTGGGCATCGTTGAAACGCGAATGCCTTCAAGGTCGCCGGTTCGCCACCCGTGCCGAGGCCCGCCGAGCGATCTTCTGCTGGATCAACTGGTACAACTCCAAGAGGCTGCACTCCAGCCTCCAACACACCCCACCCATAGAATGGGAACAGCAGTACCGTCAAGCGTCATAACCACCCGTCCGTCCAACGGGGAGATGCCCAGGTGATGCTGCCGGTTTGGGTGTCGGATTGGTTGCCGGGTTCGGTGGCGGCGTAGCCGAGGCGGACGTGCTCGCGGGCGTAGTCGGCGGGGAGGGTGACGGTGCCGTGTCCGCCAACTTGGGTCACCGTCAAGTCGCCGCCAGTGCCGATGTCGGTGATTGTCCACAGTTCGCGGTTGCGAACAGTGTCACCGCTGCTGGTGTGCAGGTGGCGATCGTTGCGGCGGGTGGCGACGATGTCACCAACGAGAGCGTCGGCTCCGTCGGCGATCGGCGCCGACCACGTCGGGTCGAGGTCGCCCTGTTCGACACGTCGCTGTTGGATGCGCGGGTTGATGGCATCGACGTGGTCGTTGGTGGTGGTCGTGATCGCCGTGGTGTCACCGTGGGTGTGATGTTCGATCCAGTCGTTGGCGATCCGGTCGT
>JANMRB010000211.1:0-2196 GCA_031370825.1 Ilumatobacteraceae bacterium | reverse complement strand
GTGCTGCCCCTGGCGCAACCCGAAGGCGCCATCGACCGAGCCCGGCAGATCGATCGACTGCAACACCGACTGCACATGCCGAGCGAGTTGTCGCTGCAGCACCTCGTGCTACGTCACGACTGGTTGGCGTGGTTCTCGAACGCGTACTACGCGATTGCCCATGTACCCGCTCTGATCGCCTTTCTCGTCTGGCTGTTCGTTCGCCACAGGGACATGTATTCACGGTGGCGCAACTCGCTGGCAATACTCACCGCGTTCTGCGTGGTCATCCGATTTGTCCGGGTGGCGCCGCCACGGTTCCTGCCTGACCTCGGTTACATCGATCTTTCGACGCACTACGGCATGTCGCTCTACGGACCGGTCGGCACTGGTGTCTCAGATCAGTTTGCGGCAATGCCCTCTATCCACGTGGGTTGGGCGGCCCTCGTGTCCTTCGCGATCGTCGCCGTCAGCACCAGTCGCTGGCGCTGGCTCTTCCTGCTGCACGTCCTTTTCACCATGTTGGTGGTGTCGGCTACCGGTAACCACTGGTGGATGGACGGCATTGTCGCCATCATCCTGCTCGCCATCGCGATCGCCATCGACACCGTGGTGCGCAGCATCGCGCGCTCGAGGAAGGTCGCGTTGCCCGATCGCGAGGGAGAAGTCGACCTCGCTGATGCCTTGGCCACGTGACGCGCTAGGGCTCCCTATTGATACGGCGGGCGATCTCGCGCGTGCGGTCGCAGAGGGCATCGAACAACGCGAGCAACTCGGGAGCGCGATCGCTCACTGCTGCCCGTTGGCGGGCAACCGTCGCCTCATCGCCTCTCGCTATCGGGCCGGTCAAGGCCGCGGGGACACCCAACGATGCCCAGTTCTCGAGCGTGGCGCGTACGAGTGGCACCAACGTGCTGCGATCAGCGCCAGCGGTGCGCAGCATGGTTTCGGCGGCGTCCTGCAACGTGACGAGGAAGTTCGATGCGATCGAGGCTGCGGCGTGGTACGCCGCACGATCGTTGTCGGCGATCTCGACGGCGTGCATGTGCAGTGCCGCGGCCAAGCTGCGCGCGGCCTTTAGAGCTCGAGGAGTGGTCCCGGCCACGGCTGCGCCCGCACCATTGAAGTGAGCGCCCTCGCGGGTCACGGTCATCAACGGGTGTAGCCCGAACGCCTCGTGCGGAGCGAGCACGTCGAGGCCGAGGGACCCGGCGCAATGGCCAACCAGTCGGCCCGACGTGACCACAGCGGCCGCGCGGACGATCTCGTCATCCGGGACGGCCAACACGACGACGTCGAAATCGCTTCCATCGAAACCACGTCCGAATGGTCCCTGGAGATAGGGGAGTGAAGTGACAAGGGCGTGTCCCATGCGACCGGCGCCGACCACAGCCCAGCGGCCGAACTGCGCTAGCTCGCCTCCCCGATCGGACACAGCCTCAGACTAGGCACCCGGTCACTCACAGCCGACTCCGTCGCCATCACCGTCGAACTTGGTTTGCCACCCTGGATCGCCGGCTCGGATGGGGGCCGCGCCCGCAGCACGCACGGCCGTGCAGTTCTGGTAGAAGACCGCTGTCGGCGTAGGGACCGCGACGGGCACGGCAGCGAAGGGAACAACACCGAAGGGAACAACAGCGAGAGGAGCGACGGTGACTGGGGTGCAGACGTTGACCGAGGGTGTGAGGTCGTCAGCCTCGACATATCCGTCTTGTCTCGGGTGTACTCCGTAGCCATCGCGTCCGTCGTACCGCGCGATCGCGCGTCCACTCTCGATCATCATCAGACCCGCGTCGACGCCGTTCGCCTCGACATATCGAAGTAGACGACCGTACCTGTCGACGTCATCGCGAGCGCCTGGGACGAGTGTGATGTTCTGTCCGGTGATGAGTCCGGCGAGCAATGCTGACGCTTCGTCTGCGCCGCACTGGCCTTGCTCGGGAGTATCGATGCCGATCAATCGCACCCTGTTGCCATCCGACATCGCGATCGTGTCACCGTCAACGACTTCGGCGGTCATGAAGGCGGCCGCAGCATGCACCGGAACAACGATGGTCGGAACCGTCTGAACAGCCGTTGGCGCAGGCACGGTGGCTTCAACCGTTGTTGTCGATGCCACAGAGGTGGTTGTGGTCGTCTCCACCGTCGTGCCCGATCCACTGTCCGGCTTCGGACCAGCGGCGAGCGTGCCGACCATGCCAACACCCAGAAGAGCGG
>JANMRB010000207.1:0-7078 GCA_031370825.1 Ilumatobacteraceae bacterium | reverse complement strand
CAAGAGGGTAGGCGTGTGTTTGGCCGGCGCCTACGCTCTGGCCATGGGATCGGTGCTGGAAGACCGTCAGATCGAGCAATACCACCGCGATGGCTACCTGGTGATCGAGGGATTCAGCGATCTCAACGCTTGCAATGAACTGAGGGCGGCAGCCAACGAGATCGTGGCCGACTTCCGACCGAGCAACCAGCGCACCATCTTCACGACAACTGAACAGGAGCGCGTCAGCAATGGCGAGTTCCTCGCCTCGGGTTCCGGGGTGTGGTGCTTCTTCGAGGAAGAGGCCTTCGACGAGTCAGGGCGGTTGCGTGCGTCGAAAGAACTGAGCATCAACAAGATCGGCCATGCCATGCACGACCTCGATCCGGTGTTCGAAGGGTTCTCGTATCGCCCCGAGCTCGCGGGCGTGGCCGCCGACATCGGTCTTGCCGATGCCCTGGCATTGCAGAGCATGTACATCTTCAAGCAACCGCTGATCGGCGGTGAGGTCGCCTGCCACCAGGACAGCACCTTCTTGTACACAGAGCCCATGACGGTCACGGGCTTCTGGTTCGCCATCGAAGACGCGACGTTGCAGAACGGCTGCCTGTGGACCAAGCCAGGCGCCCACCGCACGACGTTGCGCAAGCTGTTCAAGCGAGCAGGCGAAACCGACGCCGACGGCACGAAGTTCGAGGAGCTCGATCCCGCGCCACTGCCCGCACCGTCCGAGCTCGTCCCGCTTGAGGTACCCGCCGGCACCATGGTGATCCTGCACGGACTCCTGCCTCACTGGAGCGACATCAACCGCTCGCCGACCAGTCGCCATGCCTATTCGTTGCACTGCATCTCGGCCGCAGCCGACTACCCCTATTGGAACTGGCTGCGCCGCTCCGCCGACATGCCGCTGCGTTCGCTCGCCACAGTTGCCGGTGTCGCCGCATGAACATCCAAACACTTCCAAAGGCCTTGTTGCACGACCACCTCGATGGTGGACTGCGTCCCGCGACCGTGATCGAGCTTGCCAACGAGTACGGCTACAACAAGCTGCCGACTACCAATGTTGACGACCTGGCAAGTTGGTTCAACGAGGGTGCGAAGCGCAACGATCTGGTGCTGTACCTCGAGACGTTCGCTCACACCGTCGGCGTCATGCAACATCACGACGCGATCGAACGGGTGTCGTACGAATGTGCGCAGGACCTGGCCGCCGACGGTGTCGTTTATGCAGAGGTTCGAATGGCGCCGGAGCTGTGTACAGAAGCCGGTCTCACGCTCGACGAAGCAGTCGAGGCAATGCTCAACGGCTTCCGCCGCGGAGCCGCCGGCACCGACCTGACGATCTACCTCATCCTCTCCGCCATGCGCACCGCGGCGCGAAGTCGCGAGATCGCCGAGCTAGCCGTCCGTTGGCGAGATGAAGGTGTCGTCGGGTTCGACATCGCCGGTGCCGAGGAGGGCTTCCCGCCGACACGCCACCTCGACGCCTTCGAATACGTTCGCCGCGAGAACTTCCACACCACCATCCACGCCGGTGAGGCGTTCGGCCTGCCCAGCATCTGGGAGGCCGTGCAGTTCTGCGGAGCCGAGCGTCTCGGCCACGGCGTGCGCATCGTCGACGACATCGTCGGTCAACCTGGGGAAGAAGAGCTGGGTCGGCTGGCCGCCTTCGTGCGCGACCGGCGAATCCCGCTCGAGCTCTGCCCTACGTCCAACATCGGAACCGGGGTTTGCAAGACGGTTGCCGAGCACCCCATCGGGATGCTGCGGCGGCTGCGGTTCCGCGTGACGGTCAACACCGACAATCGGCTGATGAGCGCTACCTCGATGACGTATGAGATGAAGCAGCTAGCCGAAGCGTTCGGCTGGGGCCTCGACGACTTCGAATGGCTGACGATCAACGCGATGAAGAGCGCGTTCGCTCCGTTCCCCGAACGTCTGCGAATCATCAACGGCATCGTCAAACCGCGCTACGCGCTGGCGCGTGCCGAGCAAAGCGTCGGCCGCATCTGAATCTGACACACTCGCGATATGACCGTCGCCGTTCATCTCGTCGAGCATCCCTTGATTGCTGATTCGCTCACGCGTGTGCGCGACAAGGACACGCCGAATGCCCTGTTCCGTCAAGAGCTCGAGCGGATCGGGACGCTGCTCATCGCCGAGGCCACACGCGGCCTGAGCACGCACGAGGTGCGGGTCACCACGCCACTCGTGTCCACCTCGGGCCGAACGCTGTCGTCGCAACCGGTGGTCGTACCCGTTCTTCGAGCGGGCCTCGGCTTCGTTCACGCAGCGCAGGAGTTGCTGCCCAACGCCGACGTCGGCTTCATCGGAGTCTCACGCGACGAGGAAACCTTTCAACCCAAACCGTACGTCAACAAGCTTCCCGAGCACCTCGCTGGACGGCAGATCATCGTGTTGGACCCGATGCTGGCGACCGGGGGTTCGCTGGCCCATACGTGCCAGCTGCTCCTGGAACGCGGTGCCACGGGCACGATCATCGTCGTCTGTGTGCTCGCTGCACCCGAGGGCATCGCCCTCCTCAAATCAGCGGGCCTCGACCTGGCGATCTACACGGCTGCAGTCGACGAACACCTCAACGAACACGCCTTCATCGTCCCCGGCCTCGGCGACGCGGGCGACCGCCAGTTCGGCTCCCCGGCGTCGGCGTGAGCCAGCACGCCTTCGGCGTGCCGTCTCACCCGCGCCGGGATTAGAGGAAAGTCGCCAAGGATGTCAGGTACGGGGCGGGATCGATGTCGATGCCCTCGCCGTAGAGCTTGACCTTCGGCTCGGTGCCACTGGGGCGCACCTGCAGCCGTAGCTCAGTGCCGAGTTGGAGTCGAAGGAGACCGGCCTCGTCGAACCATTCGAAGCCCGTCACCTTTCGATCATCCACGGCCGTGGGGGGTTCGGCACGCAGGCGGGCCACCGCCGCCGCCCCATCGGCAGGGGCCATCTTCACCGACATGTCAGCCATGACGTGCCTTCCGAAACGCTCACTGATGGCATCGAGCCGACGTTGCAGGGTCACGCCCTCGGCTGCAGCGAGCGCAGCGACCTCGGCCAACAGGACAGCCGCCGTGATCCCGTCCTTGTCGAGCGGCCGGCCGCACACGAGGTACCCGAGAGCCTGTTCGTAGCCGAACACGAAGTGGCACTCCGGTCGGCTCAGCACGGTGTGACCGATCCACTTGAAACCCGTGTACGTCTCGGCGAACGCGACGCCGTATTCCTTGGCCATCTTCGCGAGCAACGATGACGAGACCAGCGTCGTGATGACCAGGCGATCGTCGCCGGTCGTGTGCCGCAAGATGTGATCGCCCAGCAGCCAGCCGATCTCGTCGCCCTGCAGCCTGCGCCAGCCACCTTCCGGCGTCGGTATCGCCGCTCCGAGTCGGTCCGCGTCCGGGTCGTTGCACAACGCGATGGCCGCGTCGTGTTCTGCGGCTTGGGCCAGCAACAGGTCCATCGCGCCGGGCTCTTCCGGATTCGGGAAAGCGACGGTCGGGAAAGCGGCGTCCGGTTCCTGCTGCTCGGGGACGACGAACGGTGCCGGGAAGCCGGCGCGGGCGAACGCGGCGAGCAGCGTCGACCCGCCGACCCCGTGCATCGCCGAGTAGGCGACCGGCACCCCAGCAAGGTCGGGTCGCAGTCGCACCGCCGGCACGGAGTCGAGATACGCCTCCACATATGAGTCGTCGAGCCACTCGATCAGCGGATCATCCGGTTCCGACATCGGGACCGAACACGGGTCGACCAGGTCAATGCTCGCCGAGATCTCGGCATCGACGGGCGAGACGATCTGCGCCCCGCTGGAGGTGAACACCTTGTAGCCGTTGTCGGCAGGCGGGTTGTGAGACGCGGTGACGACAACCCCGGCCGCGGCGCCGACTCCGACGATGTTCCAGGCGACAAGGGGCGTCGGTACGACATGGCGGAATATCATCGCCCGCACGCCGTGAGCGGCACAGACCCGAGCGGTGTCGCGTGCGAAGGCGTCGCTCTTGCGGCGGGCATCGTAACCGATGATGACGCCGCGCTTTGCTGCGTCGGGCTCGGCTTTCAACAGGTATGCAACCAGTCCGGCAGCGGCCTGCTGGACGACCAAGCGATTCATTCGTTGCGGGCCCGCACCCACTGCGGCCCGCAACCCGGCCGTGCCGAACTGCAACCTGCCGTCGAATCGAACCGCCAATTCGTCGTCGGCACCGGCGAGCAGGCTCTCCAGCTCTTCACGCATGTCTTCGTCGGGTTCAGCGGCCAGCCAGCGGCGCGCCTCGCTGCGGAAATCGCTCATGGCAAGAGCGTACGCAACTCCACCAAGGGCCGTGGACCCACGTGGGAGATCACTTCGGCGGCGGCAATCGCACCAAGATGCGCGCATTCCGACAGCGATCGACGACGTGTGTATCCGTACAGGAATCCGGCAGCGAAGAGATCACCCGCGCCGGTGGTGTCGAGGACGTGATCGACCGGTTGAGCCGGGGCGGGCAGCACGTCGTCGGGTGTCACGACCATGCAACCGTCGGCGCCAACAGTAATGACCGCCAGCGAGCAATCGACGCGAACTGCGGCGAGAGCGTCGTCCATCGAACCGACCTCGTAGAGCGACATCAGTTCGTCTTCGTTGCCGAAGAGCAGATCGACTTCGTCACTGACCAGGGCTCTGAAGTCGCTGCGGTGCCGGTCGACACAGAACGAGTCACTCAACGTCAACGAGACGAGCCGCTCATTGGCGTGAGCCACGTGCGCGGCGTAGCGAAACGCTTCCTTGGCCTCGGGGCGATCGTAGAGGTAGCCCTCCATGTAGAGAACCTCGCCGGCGGCGACGGCGTCGGCATCGATGTCAGTCGGGCACAGCAGCGACGAGACGCCGAGGTAGGTGTTCATCGTCCTCTGCGCGTCGGGCGTGACGACGATGATGCAGCGCCCGGTCGGCGTTCCGTCGGCCGGCGCACCGGGGCGGAACTGCACGCCGACGGCGCGACAGTCGTGCCCGAACACGCGGCCGAGCTCGTCGTCGCTGACCTTGCCGATGTACGCAGCAGTGCCGCCGAACGAAGCGACGCCACACATCGTGTTGGCGGCCGACCCACCACTCATCTCGATAGCACCGCCCAGCGCCCGATACAGGTGCAAGGCGCGATCGGTGTCGACCAGCGTCATGGAGCCCTTCACGAGGTCGTGCTCCTTGATGAACGTGTCGTCGGCATGCGCGATCACATCGACCAGGGCGTTGCCGATCCCGACGACGTCAAATTGAATGCCCGACACGTCGGTGCAGGCTACTGGGCACAGTCGCCGCGGATACGCTCGTCGAGTGAGCGACAACCCCTACCGACTTCCCCACACAGTTGTTCCGAGCCGCTATTCTCTCGTTCTCGAGCCCGATCTCGACAACGCCACGTTTTCCGGCACCGTGTCGATAGACGTTCGTGTCAATGAAGCCGTCACAAAGGTCGCCCTGAACGCCGACGAGCTCGATATCAGCTCGGTTCGGGTCAGGGGCAACGGCGCCGCGTTCCACCTCGAACCCGACACCGAGCGTCTAGTGATCGAAGCCGCGATCGATCCGGGCGACGCGGTCCTCGAGATCATGTTCACCGGCACGCTCAACGACAAGTTGCGCGGTTGGTATCGCAGCACCTTCAACGATGCAGACGGGGTCGAGCGCGTCATCGCCACGACCCAGATGCAGGCGACGGATTGTCGCCGTGCCTTCCCATGTTTCGATGAGCCGGAGTTCAAGGCGGTCTTCGAGATCACGCTCATCGTCGCGCCCGACTTGTTGGCCGTTTCGAACGCACCCGAGGCGGGCCGCACCACGCGCGACGACGGCAAGAACATCGTGACGTTCAAGCCGACGATGGTGATGAGCACCTATCTGGTGGCTTTCGTCGTCGGCCCTCTCGAGTCCACCGAGCCCATGGATGTCGACGGCATCCCGTTGCGCGTTGTCCACGTCCCGGGGAAGGGTCATCTCGCCGGGTTCGCGCTGCAGATCGGAGCGCACTCGCTGCTCTGGTATCAGCAGTACTACGGCATCCCGTACCCCAGCGACAAGGTCGACATGCTCGCACTTCCCGACTTCGCCGCGGGGGCGATGGAGAACCTCGGCTGCATCACCTACCGCGAAAGCCTGCTGCTGGCCGATCCGAAGACGGCGACGCAGTTCGAGCTTCAGAACGTCGCCGACGTCGTCGCCCACGAGGTTGCCCACATGTGGTTCGGCGACCTCGTCACCATGAAGTGGTGGAACGGGATATGGCTCAACGAGGCGTTCGCGACGTTCATGGAGATCGCCTGCTGCGATGCCTTTCGACCGGACTGGCTGCGCTGGACGACATTCAGCCTGGAGCGCAGCGCTGCCTTCGAGACCGACTCCCTCGCCAGCACCCGTTCGGTCGAGTACCCGGTCGAGGCACCGGCCGATTGCGACGGCATGTTCGACGTGCTGACCTACCAGAAGGGTGGCTCCCTGCTGCGCATGCTCGAGCAGTACCTGGGCGCCGAAGAGTTCCGTCAAGGCATCAGCCAGTACTTGAAGACGCACGCCTACGGCAACACCGAGACCAGTGACCTGTGGGATGCCATCGAGAAGGCCAACAAGTCCGTGCCCGTTCGAACGTTGATGGATTCATGGATCTGGCAGCCGGGTTATCCGCTGATCTCGGCGCGACTCGACGGCAGCGACCTGGTGCTCAACCAACAACGCTTCGCGTACGTCGACACCGACGATCCAACGCTGTTCGTCGTGCCCATCCACCTGTCGATCGATGGCGTCGAGTCGAAGATGTTGCTGGAGTCGGCCCAAGCAAGGGTCGCCCTGCCATCGGCCGAGTCGACGGTGGTCGTCAACGCCGGTGGGCACGGCTTCATGCGAGTTGCCTACGACGACACCCTCCGCGCCCGGCTCAACGGCAAGGCGCTGACCGGCCTCACTGTGATCGACCGCTACAACCTGGTCGACGACGCCTGGAACGCTGTGATCTCCGGACGGTTAGCTGCCGCGGATTTCCTCGGTTTCGTCGAAGAGTTCCAGGACGACCGCGACCTTGCGGTCTGGCAGGCGATCGCCGTCGGTCTGCGAGGTCTC
>JANMRB010000184.1:0-2530 GCA_031370825.1 Ilumatobacteraceae bacterium | reverse complement strand
GCATCGTCAGCAGGTCCGACCTCAACTTCGACGGAGCGGTGTCACCGGTCTCGTCGAACCGGTTGATCGTCAAAGCCGACAGCAACGGCGACGTCTGCTTCTACACACTGCGCCCAGCCGCACTGATCATCGACATCAACGCGGTCTCCGACGTCGGCATCAGCTCCTTCGGCGACCGTCGCACCGACACCCGCGCCCAACCACCGCCGGACGCGGTCACCCCCATTGAAGTGCCGGTGTGGCCGCAATATCAGCCGCTCCCCGCTCTGCAAGGCATCGCTGCACTCACGGGATTGCCAGCAGACACCACGGCTACCAGCAGACCGATTCTGGCGGTCAAGATCGACAACTACGGAGTTGCCCGCCCGCAATGGGGGCTCGAGGAGGCTGATGCCATCATCGAGGAGAACGTCGAAGGGCTCAGCCGTGTCGTTGCGCTCTTCCAGACAAACCTGCCAGAAGTGGTCGGACCGGTTCGTTCAGCACGGATCGGCGATCTCGACCTGTTGTCGGCGATGAACCGCCCGATCTTCGCCTACTCCGGCGCCAACCCGGGTGTGACGGCGTGGATCAACTCGGCGACGAGCTCGGGTGTGCTCGTCGACTTCACCGCCCAACGCCTCCCGTGCTACAGCCGCACGGCCGACCGACCGGGCCCCCACAACCTGCTGCTCGACCCGAATTGTGCCGTCGCCACCGCGACGAACGCCGGGCCCGCGCGCCCGCTCTGGAAGATGGATGCGGCGTGGATCCCGCCATCCGATTTCGGCGTGATGACCGATTCGACGTTCACGGTGGCGATGGATGGTGTTGCTGTCGAGTGGACCTGGGACGAGGTCACCCGACGGTACTTCAGGTCCCAGGATGGTCAGCCACACCTCACCGTGGCCGGCCCACAGATCTCGGCACGCAGCGTGGTCCAGATTTCCACCGTCTACGTTCCGTCACCCGTCGACGCGCGATCGCCGACGCCGATCTCTGTGGGTACCGGTACGGCAGTCGTGCACCGGGACGGCAGAGCGGTTCGCGCCATGTGGTCAAGGGCAACGGCGTACGACCCGTTCACGTTCTTCGAGACCTCGACCGGTCATTCGATCCCGCTCGACACCGGCACCACCTTCATCGAGCTCGAACGAGCTCACTGAACGCTCAGCCGATTTACCAAACTCTCGTCACTTTCAAACGTGATCTTGCGGCGTGGCTAACGATCGAAGAGTGTGATGAGTGGACCCGAAACTCCCCGGGTTCGAACGAAAGCAGGTCAAAATGAAGTTCACTCTTGGTCGCAGGAAACTTGCCACCATGGGACTCGTTGTCGGTGCGACGATCGGTGGTGTCGGCATTGCAAATGCCGCTACCGGTACGACGACCCCGAGTGATCCCGCGGTCACCACACCCGTCGATGCCGGCACGTCGGCAAATGACACGGGTGTGGACCAGAGCAACAACGACCCGACGCACGAGGCGACGGAGACGCCCGAGCGAGAGGCTGCCGAGACGGCAGGCCACATGGGTGGAGGCGGCAATCACCACTCCAACACCGATGCGGCTCACGAGGCATCGGAGTCACCCGAGCGCGCTGCTCAAGAAGCAGCGAACGACGCGGCTCTCGATGCCGCTTCGAACACCACAGCCTCTACCACGGGCGGGTGACGGCAGCGCGGCGCAGTCGGCTCGCTCAACCGATCGGGCCGACTGCCTCGCGGACGAGCTCGTGGAAGACGCGGATGCCCTCTTCCCACTTCGGACTGAGAAAGCCCATGTCGTAGTTGCCGGCGGCGAGATTGCGCTGCACGTGCTCGCACACTCGGGCATCTTCGTCGGCGACCTGCTCGCTGAACTTGATGATCGCTTCGACATCGTGCTCGCCGTCGTCAGCGAAGAAGTACTCGAAGATCAGGTCGCTGTGGCTGTGACCGCGCGGTAGCCAACGTTCGACGGCAAACCCACCAGGGAACACGTCGAAGGCGAACGTCGGCCAGAACCATCCGAACACGCCGAACGTCGACTCGTCGCGCGGCGGCATCTCGTGGATGTTCCACTTGCGGTCGTCTTTGATCAGCACCTTGTAGTTGAGTGCGTCGGCGTCGCGGCTCATCGCCGGATGAACGGTGGGAAGGTGGTACCCCTCCATGAAGTTGTCGCCGTACGTCTTCCAGTTGCACGCCACGTTGCGAATGCTGCGGCTGTGGAACCGGAACGATTCGAGCTCGACGTGGGCGACCTCATCGGGGAACTTGCCGAGCCATTCGTGCAGCGGTGGAACCTTCGGGTCGAGGCACACGAAGACCATGCCGCGCCACGAGTCGACCTGGATCTTCGTCAGGTTCATCCCCTCGGGCACCTCGCAACCGAAGTCGCGCGCGTTCAGCAGCGTGCCGTCGTTTCGGAATGCCCATCCGTGATAGCGACAGACCAAGTTGGCTTGATGGCCCTCGCCATCCCAAACGATCGGGCCGGCGCGGTGCGGGCACACGTTGTAGAAGCCGACCAGGCTGCGATCCTCATTGCGACGCACGAAGATGGGCCA
>JANMRB010000192.1:0-2070 GCA_031370825.1 Ilumatobacteraceae bacterium | reverse complement strand
TCGATTCCATAGGGGTGCAACGTGCCCACGTCGTTGGTCATGACTGGGGGGCGGCGTTGGCATGGGCCACCGCTGCGTTCGTGCCGGACCGCGTCGATCATCTGGTCGCGCTGTCGGTCGGCCATCCCTCGGCATTCCGTGGCGTCGGCTTCGAGCAGCGCGAGAAGTCCTGGTACATGCTCCTGTTCCAGTTCGAAGGCATCTCTGAGCAGTGGCTGTCGGGCGACGACTGGGCAAACATGCGGTCGTGGTCAAGACACCCCGACCTCGATCAGGTCATCACCGACCTCGAACGGCCCGGCGCACTCACCGCCGCACTCAACTGGTATCGCGCCAACCTTCATCCGCGCACGTGGCTCGAACCACCCCTGGTGTTGCCCCAGATCCAGGCACCGACGATGGGGATCTGGAGCTCTGGAGATATCGCGCTCGTCGAGGCCGGCATGACCTCGTCGAACAAATACGTCGATGGATCGTGGCGATACGAGCGCCTCGACGGCCCCGGCCACTGGATGCAGCTCGAAGCGCCCGATGAGGTCTCGCGCTTGCTGATCGACTTCCTGCCTGCCCCCTAGCCGCTCGATGCAGCCGGCGACAGCGTTTGGCGCCGACGGACCCGTATACGGTCCGCACACTCCAAACGCTGCCCTAGCCGCGGGCGATGGCGAAAGCCGGCTGCGACTTACTCAGCAGTGTCCCTGTCGGCTGACAGCCGTTCATAGAGCAGGTGGGTCAACGGCCAGGCCCCTGGCGACGAGTTCGAGATCACCGTGTGCGTGAGCCGCGCGGTCGGGTGGTGCCAGCTGCGGAACGACACGCCTGCGTCATATCCCTCGAGCCTCACTGCCTCCCCCGAACCGGCCAGCCAGAAGCCGAGTCCGTACCGCTCCACGTCCGACACGACGCTGTGCGGCGTCACCATCGCGGTGACCCATTCGTCTGGCACCAGTTGGCCGGCGAGGAAGGCGATCCACAGCGACCGGATGTCGGCAACCGTCGAGTAGATGCCCCCGTCGCCACTCCCGCGGACTGGGAGATGAAAGACGTTGCTGCGCATGACCCCGTCGACTTCGACATATCCGCGCGCCGCACCAGCAGGGAGCTCATCCGACCGTAGGAATGCGGTGTGCAGCATTCCCGCAGGCCCACAGACGCGCTGCTCGACGTGATCGTGGAACCCGATCCCACTGATCCGCTCGGCGATCAACGCAAGTACTACGTATCCGCCGTTGCAATACGAGAATTGCTGACCTGCCGAAAATTTGGTGGGGTGGCCGTCGAGCACAGCCAGGTATTGCTCCGTCGCCGCCAACTCGTGGACGGGCACCGGCATCAGATAGTCGCTCATGTCGAGATCGGTGTCTTCGTCGAGATAGTCGCCGATGCCCGACCGATGGGACAGGAGGTGCTCGATGGTCACGTCGTCGCCGATCAACGGCAGATCGTCGCCGAGCACAGCGCGTGCGGGCCTCGACAATTCGAGCGAACCATCGACGATGAGGCTGACGACCGCAATCGCCGTCAGACCCTTCACCGCACTCGCTATCGCGAATTGCGTCTCGACCGCATTTGCAATCCCGTATGCGCGGTCGGACATGCCATACGCCTGGGCCAGCTCGACGTGGTCACCACGGTCGACGCGGACAACTCCCGAGAACGCCGTCTCTTCAGCGAGCTGATCGATCTCCTTCTCCAAGCTGAGCATCCTCGAAGGCTATCGATCCGGTTCTACGTAGGCCGCCAGGATTCCAACGCTTGACAGAATGGTTCCAGGAGGTGTTGCAATGAGCAAGCGGGCGTTCGTCACTGGTGCAACCGGGGTGCTGGGCCGACGCGTTGTGCCGAGCCTCGTACAGGCCGGGCACTCCGTGACTGCCGTCGTGCGATCGGCGGCCAAGGCCGACGCAGTTCGCGCTGCCGGAGCAACGCCGATCCAGCTCGATTTGTTCGATCGCGCCGCGGTGCGGGCTGCGATCGCCGGTCACGACTGCGTCGCGCATCTGGCGACGCACATCCCTACGGGTCCGTCGGCCGTGCGCCGATCGGCGTGGCGCATCAACGACACACTTC
>JANMRB010000086.1:0-10843 GCA_031370825.1 Ilumatobacteraceae bacterium | reverse complement strand
GCTCTCCTCCACGCCGGGCAGCGTGGGCTGCAGGCGCTCGTCGATCGAGAAGATGCCCAGCTCAGCGCGCTCGTCGTAGGTCAAGTACTCCAGCGCCAAGCGACGGAACAGGTAGTCCATGATCGACGAGGCGAAGCGGATGTCGGGATCGTCGGTCATGCCGGCCGGCTCGAAGCGCATGTTGGTGAACGCCTCGACGAACGCCCGCATCGGCACGCCGTACTGCAAGCCGTAGCTGATGCTCTTGGCGAACGCGTCCATGATGCCGCTGAGCGTCGAGCCCTGCTTCGACACGGTGAGAAAGATCTCACCGGGGCGGCCGTCGGCGTACTCACCGATGTTGGCGAAGCCCTTGCAGTCGGCGACGCGGAACTCGAACGTGCGCGCGCTGCGCGTGCGTGGCAGCTTCTGACGGATCGGCTGGTGCACGACACGCTCGACGATGCGCTCCACTGTTTGTGTCGCGGCCATCGACGTCGGCGTGTCGACACCCTGGCCATCCTTCTTGCCGGTCGACAACGGTTGACCGACTTTGCAGTTGTCGCGGTACACCGCGACAGCCTTCAGACCGAGCTCCCACGACAGTTGGTGCAGAGCCTCGATGTCCTCGATCGACGCCTCTTCGGGCATGTTGACGGTCTTCGAGATCGCGCCCGACAAGAACGGCTGCGTGGCACCCATCATCCGCACGTGACCTTCGTAGTGGATGGTGTTGTCGCCCATCGAGCAGGCGAACACCGGCACATGCGCGGCCGCAAGATGGGGCGCACCGATGATGGTCTTCTCGCGGTCGATGTAGGCAACGATGTCGGCGGTCTGAGCCGTGGTGTAGCCGAGCTTGCGCAACGCACGCGGCACTGTCTGGTTGACGATCTGCATGTTGCCGCCGCCGACCAACTTCTTGAACTTCACCAACCCGAGGTCGGGCTCGATACCGGTCGTGTCGCAATCCATCATCAACCCGATGGTCCCGGTTGGAGCCAGCACGGACGCCTGGCTGTTGCGCACGCCGTACTCTTCGCCATCGCGCACGGCGACTTCCCATGCGTGCTGACTTGCCGCTATCACTTCCGTCGGTACGGCATCTCCGCCCTCGATCTGGTAGCTGGCGTCGCGGTGCATGCGCAGCACGTTGAGCATGTATCGCTCGTTGTCGGCGAACCCCGCAAAGGCTCCCATGCGACTCGCGGTCTTCGCGCTGGTGGCGTAGGCGTGACCTGTCATGAGCGAAGTGAGCGTTGCTGCCCAGGCACGGCCCTCGACCGAGTCGTAGGGCAGGCCGAGCGCCATCAACAGCGCACCGAGGTTGGCGTAACCAATGCCGAGCTGGCGGAACTGACGGCTGGTCTCAGCGATCTTCTCGGTCGGGTAGTCCGCACGGCCGACGAGGATCTCTTGTGCAGTGAAGATCACTTCGATGGTGTGCATGTAGGACTGGACGTCGAAGTTGCCTTCCTCGTCGAGGTAGTGCAACAGGTTGATGGAGGCCAGGTTGCATGCCGAGTTGTCGAGGTGCATGTACTCACTGCACGGATTGGAACCGTTGATTCGACCGGTTGCGTGCGCGGTGTGCCACTTGTTGATCGTCGTGTCGAACTGCAGGCCGGGATCAGCGCATTCCCATGATGCAGTGGCCATTTCACGCCAGAGGTCGCGGGCCCGAACGGTTCGAACGACCGAGCCATCCTTCACTGCATACAGGTTCCAATCGGTGTCATCGATGACGGCTTGCATGAACTCGTCGCTGACACGAACCGAGTTGTTGGCGTTCTGGTACTGGATGCTGAAGCTGTCGGATCCGTCGAGGTCCATGTCGAAGCCGGCATCGCGCAGCACGCGGGCCTTGCGCTCCTCTTTGGCCTTGCACCACACGAACTCTTCGATGTCGGGATGATCGACGTTGAGGATGACCATCTTGGCAGCGCGCCGAGTCTTGCCGCCGCTCTTGATCGTGCCGGCCGACGCATCGGCGCCGCGCATGAAGCTGACCGGGCCGCTGGCGGTGCCGCCACCGTTGAGGAGCTCGTAGCTGGACCGGATGTTCGACAGGTTGATGCCGGATCCCGATCCGCCCTTGAAGATCACACCCTCTTCTCGATACCAGTTGAGGATGCCATCCATCGTGTCTTCGACGGCGAGGATGAAGCACGCGCTGGCCTGCTGCGGCACACCCTTGACTCCGATGTTGAACCAAACGGGGCTGTTGAACGCTGCTCGCTGGGTGACGAGGATGTACTTCAACTCGTCGTTGAATGCCTCGACCTCGTGCGGGTTGACGAAGTAGCCGCCATCGACGCCCCACCGCGAGATGGTGTCGGCGACGCGGTCGATCACCTGGCGCAGCGACGACTCGCGCTCCGGAGTGCCGAGTGAGCCGCGGAAGTACTTCTGGGCGACGATGTTGGTGGCGTTGAGGGACCAGCTGACCGGGAACTCGACGCCGAGTTGTTCGAACGCGACCGTTCCGTCTTTCCAGTTGCTGATCCGCGCATCGCGGCGCTCCCACTGCACCTGGTCGTACGGGCGCGTGCCCGGTGAGGTGAAATGACGGGTGATCCCGATGGCCAGACGATCCGGGGCCAGTGACATTTGGAGCTCCTTTGGGAGTCGTAGAGACGGTATCGATTGAGATTGACGACCACAAGATGTGGTGGTGAAGGCGTCCCACGGCCTTGACACACCACAAGCAGTTGTGAGATTACAGCACTGTAGTTACACCCATGTCAATGCTATCGCTCACATTCGGTGGGAAAGATTCTCCATGAATCTTTCCCACCGAACGGCCAGCAACGGTGTGAGGTCACAGGTTTAGAGTCTCCCTACCCCGCAACAAACCCCGAATCGATCGGACGATTGCTGCCCATCCGCGCCTCACACCGCAGCTAGCTACGGGCGTGAACCCTAAAGGCTCTTGCCTGTGAGGAGGAAGGGGTAAAACCACTGAATTCATGCTGAATTCGCTGGGGACAGAAGGTGAACAGGCAGTGTTTATCCACAGATATCCACAGCTGCGATGATTCCGGCGGCATGAAAACTCTCGATGACGACGAATTTCGGCCTGATATCGAGGGGCTGCGAGCGCTGGCCGTCGTCGTCGTCGTGCTCTTCCATGCACGCATCGCCAGGTTCGCTGGCGGATACGTGGGCGTCGACGCCTTCTTCGTGCTGTCGGGCTTCTTGATCACGAGGTTGCTCCTGCGCGAAGCGGCGACAACGGGCACCATCTCACTGCCCCACTTCTGGGCACGACGGGCACGGCGACTGCTACCGGCGTCATGTGTCGTCGTTGTCGTCACGGTCATTGCCTCGCAACTGATGCTTGCGCCGATCGATCAACGCCCACTCGCGACCGACGCTGTCGCGGCCGGCGGTTTCGTCGTCAACTTCGTGTTCGCCGGACGGCTGGGCGACTACTTCGCCTCACAAGTGGGCCGCACCCCATCACCATTGCTGCACTTCTGGTCACTCGCCGTCGAGGAGCAGTTCTATCTTTTCTGGCCACTGGTTTTGCTCGCGCTACGACGTCGACCGCGGAAGTACCGACGACTCGTGACCACGATGATGATCACGGTTGCGGTGGCATCGTTCCTCACGTGCCTCTGGATGACTCGTACGCACCCGACCGGCGCGTTCTACCTCCTGCCGTCGCGCATGTGGGAACTCGCCATCGGTGGACTGGTCGCGGTGGGAGGCACCGCGTGGCAACTGATCTCGCCCACCTGGCGTGCCGTCGCTGGATGGATTGGTGTGGCCGGCGTCGCGACCGCGGTGCTGACGTTCGACGGCTCGGTCGCCTTCCCTGGGTCAGCCGCGTTGCTGCCCGTGCTCGGCACGGCGTTGATCGTTGTATCCGGCGGAGGCGACGCTGCACGGCTCGCGCCAGTTCGGTTCCTCCGCCATCAATCGTTGCAGTGGATCGGGCGACGGTCGTACGCGATCTACCTCTGGCACTGGCCCGCCCTGGTGCTGGCCGAAGCCAGATGGGGACCGTTGACGCTGCCGCAGCGATTCATGGCAATTGGCGTCGCTCTGGCCCTGGCCGCGGCATCGCTGAGACTGCTCGAGGATCCCGTTCGTCACTCGCCGTGGATCGCATCGCAGGCCCGCAGGGGTCTGACCCTCGGCGCCGCGCTCTGCGCAACCGTGCTGTTGGTTGGGACGGTCTCGCTGGTCATTCCGCGTCACTTCAGCGGAGGGACAGCGGCAGCAGCGCCTGTCCTGAGCCTCGCCGCGCCGACGACCACAACGCCTGGGGCGACCGGCGGCCTCGCTCCATCCGGCGGTACCGGGGCTTCGGCCATTCCGGCTACCGCGCTCGTAGGCGGCGATCTGGCCAGTCTCGTCGCCGCCAACGAGACCGTCCTGAAGCAGGGATTGACCACGACGGCAGTGCCGAGCAACCTGCGACCCGCACTCGCCAAACTGTTCGACGATCGACCGGCGGTCTACGGGGACGGCTGCGTAGCCATCGGTGTCGACGACAAGCTCAATGCGTGCCGGTACGGCGACAAATCATCGTCGATCAAGGTTGTGCTGATCGGCGACTCCCACGCCGCGCAGTGGTTCCCTCCGTTGCAAACGATCGCAGATCGCGACGGACTGCAATTGATCGTGCTCGCCAAGGGAGGATGCCCTGCGCCTTCGGTGTCGATCCCGACAGCAACATTGGCTCGGACCTGTCCGAAGTGGCGCGACAACGCCGTGAGGTTCATTGCTGACGAGCGTCCGGACCTGGTGATCGTGACTGGTTCCCGTCACTATCCGAACACCGATCAGGAGTGGCGAGACGGGTTCAACACGACGTTGGGGCGATTGAAGGGCCTGACGCCACGGTTGCTCGTACTCGGGGACAATCCTGACTCGCGTACCGACCCGGGGACCTGTCTGTCTGGCCACCTGACCGACGTCAAAGCCTGTATCAATCCACGCTCCGACGCCGTCGAGACCGGCAAGCTCAACGTCGAACGCACGGTCGCCCAGCAAAACGGTGCTCGCTTCGTCGACACCTCGGATTGGCTGTGCACCGATACGGCTTGCCCGCTCATCATCGGTGACATCTTGATGTTTCGCGACATCAACCATCTCACGACCGTTGCCGCCGAATGGTTCACGCCGATGATCGAAGCAGTCGTCATGCCGTACCTGCGCGGCAACTGACCTGCTCAAGCGGAACCGGTTTGTCGGACGCGGCGTATCATCGCAGCGATGCGCCGGCTGTTCGATCACCCGACGTATGACATCACGGTCCGCGAGGCGTACGACGTCGAGCGCCCCCGCCCCTCCGACAGACCATGGCTCGGTGTGTGCATGGTGGCGAGCATCGACGGTTCAACTGTTGTCGATCACAACTCGCGCAGCCTGTCGAGCAAGACGGATCAAGAGGTGCTGCTCACATTGCGCGACCTGGCAGATGTGTTGATCGTCGGTGCCGCGACGGTGCGCATCGAGGGATACGGTCCGCCGCGTAAGCCCGGTCAGCGGGTCGGCGTCGTCAGCCGAACCGGCAATGTCGACGCGTCGAGTGCGTTGTTCACCAGTGGCGCAGGTTTCCTGATCCTCCCCGAAGACGCTCCGCCGACGAGCATCGACGCCATCAGAGCGGGCACCGGAGATGTGGACTTCGTTGCGGCGCTGGCGCAACTGGACGCCAACTTCGTGCAAGCGGAAGGAGGCGCTCAGTTGAACGGCGCACTCTCCACCGCAGATGTGATCGATGAGATGAACCTGACCATCTCGCCACAGCTTGCCGGCGGTGACGGACCGCGCGTTACCAGTGGATCGGCACAGATCTCGCGCAAGATGCGTCTCGCCCACGTCCTCGAAGATGACGGATTCCTGTTCACCCGATACGTGAGAGCTCGCTGATTTCTACGTGCTTTCCAACTTCTTCAACAGGACCAACTCGCGCTGGAAGTCGGCGGCGGCGTCGAAGTTCTTGTAGACGCTTGCATAGCGCAAATAGGCCACAACGTCCAGCGAGCGCAGTCGCTCCAGCACCTCCAGGCCCAGTTCGGCCGTGCTGATCTCGTTGCCCTGCAACCGCGAGTGGTCCTCGAGCTCGGTGCCCAGTTGCTCGATCTGCTCCGCCGTGACCGGGCGGCCTTTCGACGCTGCTGTGACGCCGGCGACGATCTTCGCCCGGTCGAACGGCTCGCGCACCCCATGGCTCTTGATCACCATCAAGGCCACCTCTTCGAGTCGCTCGTACGTGGTGAAACGGTGCTGGCAGCTGGCGCACAGGCGGCGTCGCCGGATGGAGGTGCCTTCTTCCGCCTCGCGCGAATCGATCACCTTGGTGTCGTCGGTATGGCACTTCGGGCAACGCATTGCTGCCCGAGGCTAGTGGATGGGCTAAGGAAGCGTCAGCGCCTGCGAGGGCTCTATGTGAGTGCCACCGTTGACGGATATCAGCTGATCGACGTAGTCGCCCAGGGCGGCACGACCATGAAAGCGCTCGCCGATCGACCACAGAGTGTCGCCTGACTTCACGACGTACACGGAGGTTGCGGGGCGAATCGCGGAGGCGGAGGCAGGAGCGCCCCCACGATTCGCCACAACATGGCCGGTGCCGACGAAGAGCACGAGCACGATCGCTGCCAGGATGAGGAGCACTGCCAACCTGCGGCCGGCATACCCGGACTGTTGATATCCGAGCTGTCGGTTGCGGAATTGACCGGGGATGACGACTGCCATGGCCATTGCGCACTCCTTTCTCATCTCTTGAATGGGTCTCACCTCGTAAACGGGTGGATCGAACATACGTGGCTCGAACGACTGTTCGTAGTCTGCCACGAACAGTCGTTCGACGTCAACCCGGAATCGAACATTTGTTTCACGAACGAATGTTTGACCTGAGGGACGAACGCGCGTACGCTATGGGAATGTCCGAACAACTCACCGCTCGCCAACGAGGCATCCTCGACATGATCGAAACCAGCATGCGCGAGCGGGGCTATCCGCCGAGTGTGCGTGAAATTGGCGAGGCCGTTGGCCTCACTTCCCCATCAACTGTGCACAGCCACTTGGCGTCGCTGCAGCGGATGGGCTTCCTCAAGCGTGATCCAACCAAACCCCGCGCCATCGAGGTTCGCTTCGATCCGTCATCGGGCCTTGCGATCGAGCGCCGCCCGGTCCGTCACGTTCCTCTGGTGGGTGATGTTGCGGCTGGAACCGATGTGCTCGCACAAGAGAACGTCGAGGAGCTGTTCCCGCTACCGGAGGATTTCACGGGCACCGGAGATCTGTTCATGTTGAGGGTCCGCGGCGACTCGATGATAGACATTGGCATCATGGACGGCGATTTCGTGGTCGCCCGCGCTCAAGAGACGGCCGTCAATGGTGAGATCGTGATTGCCGGAATCCCAGGCGAAGAGGCGACCGTCAAGACCTTCCAACGCAAGGGCTCGACAATCACGCTGATTCCGGCCAACTCACGGCTCGAGCCGTTGGTCTTCGACGCCGATCAGGTACAGATCTTCGGCCGCGTCGTCACGGTGATGCGCCGCCTCTAGTCCGCCTCTCGAGGCCTCTAGTCCTCGTCGCTCGGGTCGTCCGGCAACGTCCACGCTCGAACGGGCGGCGTTGGAGGCGGCGGGGCTGGCTGCGGTGGGGCAAGTGATGGTGGCGCGAATCCCGTGCCCGGTGGCTGATCGGGCACTCGGACCGGAGGCTGTCCGGGGAGCTGGATGATCGGCGGCACCGGTGGTGGCTCCGGCGCGAGACCGGGCTGTGTGGGCGGGGCCGGCGGCATGACTCCCGCGTACGGGCCCGGTGGCCAGCCAGGTAGCGGTGCAACGGGATTGCGAATGTCCACGATCGCTGGTTCCGGTCGGCGGCGGCGCAGACCGAGGAGGAAGAACAGCAGACCGAGCACGAACCCACCGAGCGCTACTCCCCCGCCGATGAGGAGCAGGAGATCGCTGTCGTCCTTGGGGTTCTTGCCGATCGCGATGGCGAAGTCGGTGTCGTCGGACTCGACGTCGAGGCGATAGGTACCCGCCTTTTCGATCTTCACGGTTCGCACGGCGGTGCCCACGTATCCACCGACGTCGTACGCAGCCGATATGCCACGCGGCATGTCGATCTCATTCCCACCGCCGTCGACCAGTGTCAACGAATACTTGGGAAGCTTGTCGCCCGGATGGTTGTACTCAGAACCGTTGGCCTGGCAATCACCACTGAGTTCGCCGAGCTTGCCCTTCGTCTCGATGTACACCGTGAACGTCGCCGGCTTGTCGAACACCAGCGTCGTGGTGCACCCGACCGGGGCTCGGGCCAGTGACCTGACCGCGTCTTTGTAGTTCGCCATGGCCTTGGCCGCGATCGCCCCGCCGCCCAGCACACCACCGACGAACAAGATGATCCCGAAGATCATCAGACCCTTTCGCCGCTTGCCCTTGGTGGGCGCGACGACGGGCGGCGGAGGCTGATACATCATTGGTCCTTGAGGTTGAAACGACATCACAACACCCCCAGTCGCTTGGCGACCAGCTCGATCCGATCATCAGGTTGTACCACGGCGGCGCGCACGTTCTGCGCTCCGCCCGCACCGTAGAAGTCGCCTGGGCTCACCAGAGCGCCGCCCTCGCGTGCCAATCGCTCGGCGAACTCCCAGCCGTCTCCGGCATCGAACCAGAGATAGAACCCGCCGGCCGGCAGTGCGATGTCGACTCCCGCCCACGCCGACAACACCTTGCCGAGCTGTTCGAGCCGTCGTCGGTAGCGGTCACGTTGAACGACTACGTGCGCGTCGTCGTTCAGTGCGACCGCCGCCGCAGCCTGAGCCGGACCGGGCACGAGCATGCCGACGTGCTTGCGGACCTCCTTCAGGTAACCAACGATCTCGGCATCGCCGGCGTAGAACCCGACACGCAACCCGGCAAGGTTGGAACGCTTCGACAAGGAATGGACAGCGATCACGCCATCGAAGCCGTGATTCAAGATCGTGCTCGCAGGGCCGTCCCATGTGAACTCGACGTAACACTCGTCGCTGAACACCGGGACATCGTTGCTTCGTCCCCATGCCGCCGCCGCGCCCAGGTCGGTCAGCGCGCCCGTCGGATTGGATGGGCTGTTGACCCACAGCATCAGGGCGCGATCGGAGTCCGCTGCGCTGATCGCCGAGAAGTCGAGTGAGCCGTCGCCTCGACAAGGCACGGCCACACCCCGGCACCCAGCCAAGGTCGCGCCCATCTCGTACGTCGGGTAGGCGACGGCTGGATACAGCACCGTGTCCTTGGAGGGTGTGCGCAATCTCAGGTACTGAGGTGTCGTGGCGACGAACTCTTTGGTTCCGACACACGCTGCCAATTGCGACAACGGAACGTCGAGATCAAAGCGGCGATCCAGCCATGCCCGGATGGCACCTCGCAACACGTCGCTTCCGATGCTCGGCGGATACCCGCGCTCAGCGTTCGACGTGGACAGTGCGGAAATGACGCTGTCGATCGGAGGATCACACGGTGTGCCGATGGACAGGTCGACCACCCCACCGTCAAGAGCGGCAGCCAGCGGCACGAAGCGGTCGAGGCGATCGTAGGGGTAGGGCGGGGGGACGAAACCGGGTCCAGCTGATTCAGCCATGAAGCACCCATCCTGCCCGATTACCGGCGCTCGCCACCAGTGGCGGCATCAAGCAGGTGCGACCACGAACTGTGAGAGACGACCCGCGGACGCATCGGCCAACCGTGCGCGCACTCGCACACCACCCTCGTCGTGGTTGGTTGCCAGCACCTCACCTTCGCGGTGGACTGCAGCCAGCAGATCGCCACGGTCGTATGGGATGAGCAACTCGATGACCTTGCTCAACGCCCGAAGTCGATCGCTGAGTGCGTGGAGGAAGCCCTCGATGCCTGCACCGGTCAGCGCGCTGACCGACACGGAGCCTTCGTGGCGCTTGACGAGTTCGGCAGCCACCTCGGGCGCTGCATCACTCTTGTTGAAGACCAACAGCTCCGGAATGTGCGAGGCACCGATCTCGCCCAATACCTCATGTACGGCGGCGATCTGACCGTCGGGATCGGGAGCAGTGCTGTCGACGACATGGACCAAGTAATCGCCGCGACCGGCAACCTCGAGGGTGCTCTTGAACGCCTCGATCAACCCGTGCGGCAGATTGCGCACGAATCCAACGGTGTCGGTGATCAGCACCGGCTCACCACCGGTCAGTGAAAGTCGTCGGGTCGTCGGATCGAGCGTGGCGAACAATCGGTCTTCGACGAGCACGCCGGCATGCGTCAGATGGTTGAGCAACGTCGACTTGCCGGCGTTGGTGTAACCGACAATCGTGACCGCCGCCAATCCGCTGCGGCTTCGGCTCTTACGCTGCAGTTGCCGAGTCGCGGAGAGGTCCTTGAGATCGGATTCGAGTTTGGTGATGCGTCGCATGATTCGGCGACGGTCGACTTCGAGCTTCGTCTCACCCGAGCCGAATCGTGATCCGACACCACCGCGCTGCTGCGACAACTTTGCCGTTGCACCGCGCCGGAGGCGAGGCAATCTGTAGCGGAGCAACGCCAGTTCGACTTGGGCCTTGCCCTCCAAGGTGTGAGCATTCTGGGCGAAGATGTCGAGGATGACGGCAGTGCGGTCGATTGCCGTCCGGCCGAGCACCTTCTCCAAGTTGTACTGCTGGGCCGGCGAGAGCTCGTTCTCGAACACGACGGTGTCGGCATCGACCGCCAGACAGATGCCCTTCAGCTCGTCGACCTTGCCCTTACCGATGAACCAGGTGTGGTCGGGCGTGTCCCGCCGTTGCACGAGACGACCAGCTTCGTCCGCCCCCGCCGTGTCGATCAGGAGCGCCAGTTCGTCGAGACCGGCCTCAGTCTCGGCATCGCTGCCA
>JANMRB010000081.1:0-14965 GCA_031370825.1 Ilumatobacteraceae bacterium | reverse complement strand
TTGAGATTGACGGCCGACCAGGGCAGGCCGAGCAGCTCGCTGCGGCGCAACCCGTAGAGAACGGCCAGTCGGAGCGGTGCCGCCCAGCGATGATCTGCGATGGCGTTGAGGAAGCGTTGCAGGTCGGCGTCGTCCCACGCCTCAACCTCTCGCTCACGATCGGCCTTGGCCACTTGGCGAGGCATCCCGACCCGGGCGGCCGGGCTGCGACGCAATGCGCCGGCCTCCACGGCATCGGCCAACGCGGCGCGCAAGACCATTCGGAAGATCTGAATGCTGCGCCGTGACATCTTCCCGCCGGCAGCCAACCCATCGAGCCAACGAGCGACATCGTCGCGGTCGAGACGATCGACACGTATCGCGCCGAGTCCGGCCGTGATGTGCGACGCGGCCCACTCGTACTGCAACCGGGTCTGCGATGACACCTCGACACGACCGGCTGCCCACTGCTCGACGAGGTGGCCGACCGTGTCGCGGTCGGCTCCCACGCCGCCGTCGACAGCGAACGACGTCGCCGCCGCCTGAGCGGTTCGACGCGACTTGAATGTGCCCAGCTGTCGCGGTCGGTGTTTGCCCGTCTCAGTATCGATGCCGTCGACGCGCACGACCCACTTGTCGCGCTGCTGGCGCACCGTTGGTCGGCCCGTTGGCTTCCATGCCATGGCGACCTCCTTCTGATACATCGGCGATACATAGGGCCGAAAACGGCCGAGGACCCCGCCAATCAGCGGAGTCCTCAGACTCTATCACACCAGCTAGACCTGCACATCTGGGAAGCGCGCTCGGAGTGACTCGAACACTCAACCTTTTGATCCGTAGTCAAATGCTCTATCCATTGAGCTACGAGCGCCTATGTCGGGAGATGAGTGTAGTGGTACGCCCGAGATGCAGCACCGACAAATGTCCGCCGGCTGCCCCGTCGCGCGATGACACGCCTGGACGATTGCCCGAACGGCCCTCCCGCTCGACCGGCTGCTGGCGCATCATCGCCCGATGAGCGTCGAACTCAGCGCCGATAGCCAACTGGCCGACCTCGAGCTCGCCCATGACGAGGCGATCGCCGCGTTCCACCAAGGCGACCTCGACCAGGCGTTCGAGGATCTGCACGGGATCTCGTTGCACGCCAACGTGTCGCCGCATCTCAGGATCCGGTGCTTGCTCACGATGGGCCAGATCCTCGACGTCAACGGACGTGAGGACGATGCGATCGCCTTGTTCCAGCAAGTCTGGTACGACGGGGCGGCGACCGAGGCGGAGAAGGCGGTCGCCGAGGAGCGGCTGACCCGGGCCAGGGTCGGCTCCGAGCGTGAGGCCGGCTACGGCTGGACGTCGCACGGTCCACGGACTCCCGCCGAACTGATCACGGCGGCGCGCGACGCTCTGACGGGAGGCGACGTCAACGAGGCTCTCGGCCAGGCATTCCTCGCCTACGAGCATCCCGACTCGAGCGGCGCCGAACAGGCCATGGCCTCGGCCATAATGGCGCGCGGCCACCACCAAGCCGGCAATCTCGAGTACGCCGAGTCATGGGCGATCGAGGCTCTCGGACGCCCGATCGACGACACCCAGCGCGGCCTCGTCGAGAAAGTGCTCGAGCAGGTTCGCGAGGCCCGGGCGCCGGTGACCGCTGCCACGGTCTCGCCTACATCGACGACCGACGAGCTGAGAACGATGTTCGGCCTAGCGGCGCAGTTGATCATGGCCCGCCTCTACGACCAGGCGCTGGAGATCCTCTACGCCATGTACGAACATCCGAACGTCGTGGACGCCTGGAAACCGAAGGTGGCGCTGAACATCGCCTCGGCTCTCCGCGATACCGGCCACACCGACGTCGCCCGCTCGTGGTACCTCGAAACGATGATGCGCGGCGACGAGCGAGACGACGACATCGACGCCATGCTGCAGAAGATCAACGTCGTCCTCACCCTCGATTGAGTCGCGTCAGGCGACCGCTGTGGTGGTGGTCGGCAAACCCCACGGCGCCCAGCCGGAGATCCGATACAGCGCCAGCGCCGCAGTCGAATTGACCAGCGGGTCATACAACTGCGCCGGATCCGTGATGCCCATGCTGGCCAACCACGTCCGGTGCGCGGAGTAGTAGATCTGGAACAACCCATAGCAGCAGTAGTTCTTGACCGTGGGAATCAGGTTGCTCTCCCGCGTGGCGATCCGTATGGCCTCGTCCTCGAGGTCGTCTGGCCACACGTTGCGGATGATCTGGGTGACCTGCGCTTTGGTGTAGGTGTTGGCCGGGGGCTTGGGCTGGGTGGTTGGCGGCGCCGTCGTGGCGGGTGGGGTGGTCGGCTTCGGTTGCGTGGTTGCGGGCTGGGTGGTCGCGGGGGGCTTCGCAACCGGAGCGGCGGTGGTAGGTGCGCTCGGCGCCGTGGCTCCCGCCGGCAGGCAGATGGTCTTGCCGGGCAGCAGCAGCGTGTTGACGGTGGCTCCGTTGGCCGTGAGCAGCGCCTTCATCGTCACCTTTGCCCGGCTGGCGATTGTCGACCACGCATCGCCCTTGGCGATGACGTAGGTCAGCGTGCACGGCGCCTTGTCAGCAGATTGTGTGGCAGCGGCCGGCGGTGCGGCAGCGACGGTGGTGGTGGTCTTTGCGACGACCTTCTTCTTGGGCGCTGCTGCGGTTGTGGGCGCGTCGGTGGGCGCGGCCGTTGCCACAACTGCTTCGGTGGGCGGCGGCGTGGTCGGCGCCTCGGTGATGATCACGAGGACCGTGGTGGTGAGGGCCGTGGTGGGGGGCACGGTTGCCTCGGTCGGCGCCGGCGAGGGCAGCCTGCCGACCTGGATCGTGTCGACCCCCTGGATCTCTGCGGCCCGCACCTGCGGGTTGTCGTTGCGCAAGCTGAGGGCGATGGGTACAAACAGCAACATGACCCCGACCATCAGGCCGACGCGTGCCAGCAACGGGTTGCGGGGTGGATGCATGGAAGGCATCTGGCGAGTGCGATCAGTGCGGACCACCGGGACCATCCGCGTGACCTCGGGCTCAGCGTGCGAACGGTTTCCAGCCTGCGTGCGTCTCAACGGCCGCGTGGGTTCGTCGTTCCAGAACCCGTAGGGGTCGTCGGAGTTGTCGTGCTGCATGATCCGTTTCACCCCTCCGGGGTGCCGCCGAGGACCCTGAAGGTCGCTGAGATGAGGTCCTGTCTACTCCTATCGTCACACAAACGCAACATTGGGGTAACCGCGGGCCGGGTGCCCAGGAGCTGGCACGGCTCGCACAGCAACGGGCCGGCGGTCGAACCACCGGCCCGTCATGGCGGAGAGGGTGGGATTTGAACCCACGGACCGCTTTAAGGCGGTCCCCGCATTAGCAGTGCGGTCCATTCGACCTGGCTCTGGCACCTCTCCCTAGCGAACCGTGAGGCTATCGCAGCAACCGACAGCTATCTCATTGCGATTCGGCCCGCTGCGATTCGGCCGCTGCGATCGGGACGGGGCGCCGGTTCCGCTTTGACTAGGGCGCTGCGCATCTGTGCTGTGACGGCCTGGTTTGGGGGAAGAGAATGAATGGAACGGAATCGCTTGCTCCAGGCCTATCCTGCCGATGGCTAGCGACGGGTGCTGGTGGGTGAAGGCGGCGGAAATTGTGAGTGCAACGAGAGCGGACGCTTTACGTACCTCTGTTGTCGCGCCCCGAACGGGTTTCCGACCCTCGTCGCGCTCACGAATGCGAATCGCGATCGGCACCCTGCTGTCGCTGACCGCCATCGGTGTCGTGCTGCTGGTGTTCTCAACTGCGGATCGGCGCATAGCCGTTCTCCAGGTGGTCCGCGATCTTCCGGCGGGCACGCAGCTCACTGCTGACGACGTTCGTTCGATCGAGCTGACCTCCGATCCGTCGCTGGCCATCGTCAAGACGGTGGACCTCCCCGCTGTCGTCGGCCAGTACACCAAGGTGCGCATCGTCGCCGGCGGATTGCTGGCGCCTGGGTTGATGCAATCCGTACCGCTGGTGGGCCCAGGCTCGGCCGTCGTCGCCGTCACGGTGCCATCCGGCGAGCTACCTGCTGGTCTCCGCGAACGGTCACAGGTACAGATCGTGATACCGACGGTCGGCGACGCCACCGCGGTTGCTCCAGTTCTCGGTCGCGTCGTCGGCCTACCCGCTGCGCCGGATTCGGTGACCGGGCAGATGTCGGTCTCCTTCGAGTTCTCATCGACGGATGCAGTGCTGGTTGCGAGCGCGGCGCGAGTTCGAATCGTCTTGATCGATCCCGGGGCCGATTCCGCCGGGATTGCACCGTGAGCCTGATCGCCGTGGTCGGTGACGGTTGTACGACGACTGCCCTGGGCATGGCAGCCGCGTGGCCCTCCGATAACCGATGCTTGCTGGCCGAGTTCGATCCAGCCGGCGGGTGCCTGGCGGCGTGGCTCGACGTACCGCGTTCGCCTGGCCTGGCAGAAGGCGCTGCCTCGTCGAGCCCCGGAACGTGGTCGACGATTCAATCCGTGGTGCAGCGATCCGGTTCGGGCGTTGACGTCCTGGTCGCTCCCACCCGATCCGTCGAGGCTGCCGCCGTGGTCCTTGCCGCGAGCGTTTCGATGCTGCCCGTGCTGTCGGCGCTCGATTCCACGGTCGTGATCGCCGACGGCGGCCGTCTACGCGGTCCGCTCTCGGCGTTGGTGAGCCAGGCAGCGGTTGTCGTCGTGGCTCATCGCCAGCATGCTGGTTCGGCGGCGGCCGCCGCCCTCGGCTTCGAACGGCTGGCAGAGCTCACGTCCCAGCTCGCGGTGCGCTCGATACCCACTGTCGTCGCCCTGATCGGATCCCGTCCGTATGCGACGGACGAAGTGGCCGCGTTCGTTCGAGCCGACACCGTTGTGGCCCTCGCCGATGATCCGTGGGCCGCGGCAGTGCTCGCCGGTCGGGCCGGCTCGGGCCCACGCCTCCGCCGATCTCCACTCATGCGCTCGCTCCGTGAGCTCGCCGCGATCGTGTCGGTCAGCCTGCGACAGATGCGCTCGTACGACGGCCGGTCTCCCCACGACAACCACTCGTTGGATGATCGCTCATGAACGTGGACAGGGTCACGGTCCGCGAGCTCACAGATCGGCTCTCCGGTCGGCTCGTTGAAGCGATCGAGTCGGATTCGCACACGACCGCGTTCGCCGGGCCAGACGGACCGCGCCGTGTCGGGATTCGCGAGGACCGTTCCCGCCTCGAGTTGCTCATGGGACGATGGATGTCCGAAGAGATCGCTCGGATCAATCAAACGCGATTGCAGCGTGGAGATGGTCTTCTCGACGAACACACCGAGCGAACGTTGCGCGCCGCGGCCTACGCCGAGACGGTCGGCGCAGGGCCCCTCGAGACCTACATGCACGACCCCGAAGTCGAAGAGATCGATGTCAACTCGCACCGAGTCACTTGGGTGTCGTATTCCGATGGTCGCAAAGAGGCGTTGGGGCAGCTGTGGGACTCGGCCGATGATCTCTATGCGTTCCAACGCCGACTCACGTTGTCGATGGGTGTGGCCGAGTCGCGGCTCGACGAGCAGTCGCCAATGGTGACGCTGCAAGCCCCGGATGGATCCCGGGTCGTCATGGTGCTCGGCGGTCCTGGGCGAAGTGGGGTCTCGTCGCAGCCGCGCATCGCCATCAGACGATTCACCATCAATCGTGTTGGCCTCGACGGATTGGCCCAGCGTGGATTGTTCCCGCAATGGCTCGTCCCTCAGCTCGAGGCACTCGTGCAGGCGGGCATGACGATCTTGATCTCCGGTGGTCCGGGCGCGGGCAAGACCACACTCCTGAAGGAACTGCTGGGAGCGGTGTCTCCTTTGGAGCGCATCGTCACGGTCGAGAAGGGCTTGCTCGAACTACGCCTCGAAGACGATCCGCGGCACCCGGATGCGCCGGCGCTGTACACCCGTCAGGCCAACACCGAAGGTCGCGGTGCCGTCTCCGCCCGCGAACTCGTCGAGCTCACCCGCCGAATGAACCCCGATCGCGTGATCGTCGGCGAGTTGGTAGAGGACGAGGCGTTGGAGATGCTCGACGTCGCATCAATGTGCAAGCGCGGGTCGATGGCAACGATTCACGCCCACACCGTCGAATCGGTTCTCAGCCGTCTGGCTTTCTACGTGGCGAAGAGCAACACCAAGTTGCCGGAGTACGCCGTGTGGAACCTGATCGCCGAGACCATCGACTTCGTGATCCACATCGATCTTGTTCGCAATTCCAATGCCGGCGCGCCACAGCGCTGCGTTACTTCGATCGTCGAATACGGCGGACGCGGCGAAAACGGCGGAGTGCGCTCTACGGAGACGTGGGGGATGAACGAGATGGGCCAGTTCGTGCAGCGCAACCCGCTGTCGGAACGTCATCTCCGCAGACTTCGCCTGGCCGGAGTCGGTGCCGGAACGTTCGTGCCCAACGACGGGCTGGTGGCGATATGAGGCAGGACGAGCTCCTGCTGGCTATCGCGATGGTGCTGCTGGTTGTCGGCATTGCCGTTGCCTGGTCGGGTCTCCACCACGAGTCAGGTCCCAGTAGGACGAAGGCAGTGCGGCGCGCTCCGATCCTCGCCGGAGTCGCCGCGGCTTCACTGGTGGTTGCGGTGTCGGGTTGGATCATTCCATCCGTGGTCGTCGGCGCGATCGTGGGCTGGCTGGCCGACTCGATTCGTCGCGGTCGCGGTGGCGTCGACAGCGGCGTCGAGTGCACCGAAGCTCTTGCTTCGTGGGTCGAGAACGTGCGCGACGTGCTGCATTCCGGCAATCAGCCGGTGGGGGCAATCGGCGCGACGACCGAAACGTGTCCTCCCTCCATCCGCCCACACGTCCGATTGCTGTTCGCCCGTCTGTCGGCCGGCCAGCCGGCAGAGGTTGCGTTTCGCCGGTTTGCGGACGACATGGACGAGCCGCTCGCCGACCTCGTCGCCGTCGGATTGCTGATCGCCGTGTCTCGCGGTGCGGAAACTGAAGATGTTCTCTCCGCGCTCGCGACCCAGGCGCGTCATCAAGCTGATCGTCGAAGGATCGTCGAGGCCGAGCGGGCACCGATGCGCCGAGAGGTGTGGATGGTGTCGCTGGTGATGTGCGCATTGCTGGGTGGCGTGTTCGTGTTCGCCCGCAGCTCCTACTTGAACGCCTATGACGACGTTTCCGGCCAGATCTTCCTCGCGTTCGTTCTCGTTGGGTACGGCGCTCTGCTCGTCTGGGTCGGTCGGCTCGCCACGTTCCCTCGACCATCTCGATTCCTCACCCTTCGGCAGGTCGATTCATGACCGCCGTCGGTCGTCTGATCATTGCCACACTGGTCGGTTCTTGCGGTGCCTGGGTGCTGGTGGCGGGTGCCTCTCAACGCCGACCCGCGCTCGCCAAGATGTCGACGCACCTCCGGCGCCCTCCAGCCACGTTCGCTGAAGATGCCCTCGGTGGGTGGGCGCGGTTCGCCCGACCTGTTTCTCGACGGCTGCGATTGCGATCCGCGGCGCTCGCCGACCTTCGTCTTGTTCGGCGACCACTCGAGATCCACTCGGCGTACCTGGTCGCGGCCGCCGTATCCGGACTGTTCGGTCCGTCGCTTGTGTTGGCAGTGGGACAAGCGCTCGGCCTCATCTCGATCGGCGTGATGCTCCCGATGCTGGTCGCCCTCGCGGGAATGACCGTCGGCCCCGTGATCGTCCACAACTCGATGCGAGCAGCGGCTGCAGAGCAACGGCACGATCTGCGGTATCAGCTTTCGTCGTATCTTGACGTCGTCACGATGCTGCTTGCCGGCAATGTGGGCAACGAGGGCGCACTTCGCCAGGCAGCCCAAGCTGGTGATGGGCGCCTGTTCGTAGAGCTCCGTAGACGAATCCTGGTTGCTGAGACGTCGAATCGCTCGCTGGTCTCCGCGCTTGCACAGCTCGGCGACGATCTCGATCTCGTCGAGTTGCAACAGATCTCCGCCTCGGCCTCGCTGGCTGCGTCCGCCGGCGCGCCTGTTGCCAAGAGCCTCGCGGCGAAGTGCGCCACTCTGCGCGGAGCCCTGTCTGCCGAGCAGGAGACCGATGCCAGGGTGCGCACCGGCAAGATCACCGTCCCACTCGTCGGCATGTCGCTTTTGATCATGGCCGCAGTCGTCTACCCCGCCCTCAACTTCTCTCGATAGGAGCCCAAATGAACATCGAACTGATGATGTCTGCTTTGACCCATGTGATCTACGGCAAGCTGCGCAACTTCGCGTCGGCTGACCATGATCGAGACCGGGGAGCCGTTTCCTTGGAACAGGTGCTCTGGTTCGTCGCTGCGGGCGTCGCGGTCGCGGTGATCGCCGGAGTGTTGTGGGGCAAGATCAAGACCGAGGCGGACAAACCGATCCAGGCGCCGACAGCGCCGTGAAGCGCGTGCTGTGAACGGCAAACGCGACCGGGGCAGCGCGTCGCTGTCCATCGTCATGTTGGCGCCGTTGCTCCTCGTGTTGATGTTCGTCGCATTTCAGGCCGCGATGTGGAACCACGCGCGAACAGAGGCTCGCGTCATCGCCCGCGAGACAGCTGTGCTGATTGCGCGAGATGGTCTACCGGCAGTGCAGGCCCAGCTGTCGGCTTCGGCCTCGCTGGCCAATGACAGTGTGTTGACGCACGTCGCCGTGTCCGTCGAGACCACTGCGATCAACGTCATCGTCACGGTCACGGGATCTGCGCCCGGGTTGTTGCGCGGCACATCCTCGGCGGTGAAGGTCACCGCAGCCGTCTCGCTCGAGGGGTGGGTGCCGCTGTGAACAGACGTTCCGACCGAGGAGAGGCGAACGCCCTCGGTCTCGTGTTGATCGCCCCGGTCGCAGTTGCGCTGGCGATGCTGATCCTGTGGACCGGACGCAAGGTCGACACCGACGCCCAAGTTCAGGCTGCGAGTTCGGCGGCGGCACAATCTGCGGCTCGCCAGCGGAGCCCGACCGCGGCGGTGGCTGCCGCGCAGTCAACCGCGCTGGCAATGCTCACGGATGTGAGGGCGTGCGCAGGTGGACCGGTCATTGCGATTGATGCTGCCAACTTCCACCCCGGTGGCGACGTGACGATCGTCGTGACCTGCTCGCCGCAGCGGACCGATCTGGTCCTGAGCGGTGCCGCTTCCGCCACCTTCGCCGCAAGCTCGACCGCCGCAATCGACACGTATCGGTCGATTGGCCTGCCATGAGCTCGGACCACGATCGCGACGCGGGTTCGGCGACCGTTCTGATGATCACACTTTGCTTCGCCTTTCTCGCCGGCTCGCTGCTGTGGCTGTCGCGCACCGTGGACCAGTCGCTCGACGACCGCGCCAACGCCGCTGCCATCGCCTTCGAGGCAGCCCGCGCGGGTGCTCAGGCGCTCGATCCGGTGGCGGCACGTTCAGGCGACGCGATCATCGACCACGTCGCGGCGCGGGTGGCGATCGCTTCGACCACCGGGCGACTCCTGGCAGTAAACGGGGACACAGGATCAGTCTCGTCGGTGTCGATCGAACGCAACCGGGTGACGGTTTCGGTCACCATCACGACGACCGGTCGCCCGGCAACGGGTACAGCGTCGGCATCAGCTGTGGCGGGCGTCGACGCCCCGCTGCCTTAAGGAGTTCGCGATGTCCGCATCAAGGAGCAAGCGGTTCGGCGATCGTCGCGGCGCTCAGTTGTTCGCCGCCGTCGTCGCGATAGTCGCCATCGTCGGCTTTCCGACGTTGCTCGGTGCAGCTGCCGTCCGGAGGTTTCATCATCTCTCACCGCTGCACGGGATGAATGCGCCGTGGCGTTGGCAGATCGATGATCTGCGCTCGTGGGGACGTCGGCTGACAGATGGTCTCGATTCGTCTGCAGCGCTCATCGACGTGTTCTTTCGGCTCGCCCTCGTCATCGGCTGGGTCTGTGTCGCTGTTGTGATCTACACCGTCATCGCCGAAATGGTCTTTCAGGTTCGCCACGGCATGCCCTCCGCCCGGCATCATCACCTCGCTGGACTGGGTCCGCTCGGGCGGAAGTTGGCCTCGGTGCTCATCGCAGTGTTGCCTCTTGCCGTCAGTGCCACGCCAACGCTTGCCGGCCCGCACGTGGCGCGCGCGGTAACCGGCGTTGTGCGCCACCGCGTTGGCGACCTGCCCGAGCCAAGAGCGACGGAGGTTGCCGGTCCCACACCCGCCGGAGCGACGACCGCCGCTCCACCGATCAACGGTTGGTCGATCATCGAGGTGAAGCGGGGTGATTCGATCTGGGCGATCGCCGAGCGGTTCGCCGATGGCGGCGACGTTGCTGCCGTAGCCGACCAGATCGTGGCCGCCAATCTCGGAACCGTGATGAGCGACGGACATCGATTCTCGACTCCTGCGTTGATCGAACCTGGTTGGCTGCTGAACGTTCCAGTCGCGGGTGCGCCGCCGATCGCTTCTACCGATCCCTTCCAGGCAGATGGCGACTACGTCGTGACGGCCGGCGACTCCTACTGGGCAATCGCCGAAGATCACCTCGATGCGGCGGGCAACGACGCGACTGTGACCCTCTACACGGCGGAGCTGATTCAGATCAATGCGCCGCTGCTCGGCTACGTCGACGAGAAGATGATCCGACCTGGCGACGTCTTGCAACTCACGCTCCCGGAATCCCCGCCGGTGCTTCTCGCGCAGGCCGCGGTTCCCTCCGTCGACTTGGTGCCGGTGGTGACCGAACCGATTGACCCGGTCGACGATCTAGTCCCGTCATCGGTGAACGAACAGCCGATGTCAGTCGAGGTTCCTGCTTCGACCGGGCCTTCGGCTGTGCCCAGTCAGAGTCCCGTTCCCTCGACATTGAGCGTGCGGGCAGAGGCGTTGGTCGACGAGTGGTCCAACAATGGTGTCTCGATCAAGAGAGGCCTCGCGGCGGCGGTACTGTTGTCGGGAGGGGCGCTCGCGGTACTCGGTTCGCGTCGGCGGCAGCAACTGCGCAGCGCCCATGTGGGTGCCAGGCTGTCGCCACCGACGGCCGAGGCGATCGGGACCGAGACGCTGCTGCGGTCGCTGACGCCGACGGATCAGTTGGCACGTATCGACCTGGCAGTGCGTTGCGCGGCGCCGGTACTGACCCGCCAAAACGCCCGCACGTTGGCAGCCGAGGTCGCGGGCGACGGCGAAATCCGTCTGTACATGGATCGACCGGCGATGCTCCTGCCGGAGCATTGGATCCTCGACGTCGAAGCAGGTGCGTGGCGTCTGCCCGCCTACGTGACGCTCCCGGAGCTGGCCAGATGTTTGCAGACCGACGGGCAGCCGTGTCCGGCACTCATCCATCTCGGCGAATCCGCCGAGGGTCAGCTGTTCATCGATCTCGAGGCGGTCGGTGTCCTGAGCATCGACGCTCCGGCCGCGATGGCGGCGTCGATCGTGCGATGCGCTGCCGCCTCGCTAGCGGTCTCTCCGTTCGCCGAATCGAGCAGAGTGTTCACGGTCGGCATCGAGGACGAAGCCGATCTCGGCAATCCGTGCGTTGAAGCACACGTCTCGCTGAGCGCGGCAGTCGAAGCAGTGACCGCCACTGTCGGCAGCATCACCGCGGCGACGAGCGGCGGTACGACGACGTTCGCCTTGCGCGCCGCTGCTCACGGAGGCGAACCATGGGAGCCGTCGCTGCTGTTGGCGATCGGTGTTGAGGATCCTTTGGAGTTGGCGCCATTGGTGTGGCGAGCAGGTACCGGTGGACGCGGCATCGGCGTGATGATTGATCGACCGCTGATCGGTAGCGGTGCTTCGCTGCGTGCAGTCGATGGTTGTTTCGTGCTCGAGCCACTTGGTCTCCGGGTGACCCCCGTTGGTCTGTCGGCGGCGGATGTGTCGGCAGTCTCAAGCCTGCTCGGCGCCACCGACCAACCCCTGGTTTCGCATCATCGCGATGTGTTGGAACCGACATCCACGGCTGCGGATGAGTTCGCCGATAGGGCCCACGAGATCGTCGTGCAGCTTCTCGGTCCGGTTGCAGTTCAGTCGACCAGTGGACAGCAGGTCGGTTTTGAGCGGTCCAAGGCGCAGGAGCTGGTGGTCTGGTTGACCCAGCATCGTCATCGTCCGACTCGCGCGTCCGCGCGAACGGCACTCTGGGATCTGACGGTGCGCGACGCAACGTTCTCCAACGTCGTCTCCGACGCACGGCGGACGATGGCGAAGGTCGTCGCCCCGCCGGAGGGGCAGGAGTGGATCGGGCGGACGATGAACGAAGATCTGCCGCTTCACGACCTCGTCGTCAGCGATGTCGAGTTGCTCGCCGACCGGGTTGTCGCAGCGCGCGGTTGCCAGCCGCCTGCCGCGATCACGATTCTGCGTCCAGGCGTCGCCTTGATCCAAGGCATGCCGTTCGCCGGAACCTCATACCTGTGGCCCGACGCGGAAGGCATCACTTCGTCACTGGTGTTGTTGGCCACCTCCGCGGCAGGAGAGCTTGCTGCGCACTACCTCACGGTCGGCGACATCGACGGTGTGTTCTGGGCGACCGGACAGGGTCTGAAGGTGCTCGCCGGCCACGAAGAGCTCATTGCCTTGCGGATGCGTGCCCACGCTTACCGCGGCGACCTCGCCGGTGTCCGCAGCGAATGGGACAGCTATGAGAGAGCAGTCAACGCCGACACCTGGGCCGCGGCCGAGCCCTCGCCGAAGTTGGTCGAATTGCGCCGCGAGCTGCTCTCGCCATCGCTTGCCTCGTGATCGTGGCAGTCACCGGCGCGGTTACTCAGCAGAGGGTGAAGACAGTGGACCCGTACATGACTTGGTTGCCAGCGGAATCGGTGCGGATGACAAATCCGAGCCCGGCACTGCTGTACATCGCGTTCTTGATGTTGGCCATGTGTGGCGCCGAGTTGTACCACATCGAGATCAACAGCGACGAGGATGTGGTTGATGCGGCAGCGAGGTTCTCGCCGGTTGGGCATCCGACCGCCGCGTCGCGCGTGGTGCTGGCGGAGTGCACCAGCCCGTTGTTGGCTTGCGCCAGCTGCAATGCATAGGAACATGCAAAGGCCTGAGCCGCGGGATTGAGGGCCAGCGCCGCGACTCCCGCGGCAGCGCGGGTGGCGTTCAGCGACGACAGTCCATCGCTGGTGCACGCCGAGTACCCCATCTGAGGTGTCGGAGGCGGAGTGTTCGCGGGTGGGGCCAGCGTTGCGGTCGCCGACGGGCCCGAGAACCATCCTTGGAGATCGGCGAGCAGGTTGGTCTGTGTTTGGCTGAAGAAGCCAAGACCGCGGTTCGAGACCTGGGTGATGGCGAAGTTGGCCACCACGTCGTTGCCGCCGACCGAGTTGACCGTCGACGTGTTCGGCCGCGCGGTTCCCGCAGGGAACGCTGTGATGTAGCCGCCGGTGCCATCGACCGACGTGACGTTGTAGGCGATCGACCCACCTTGGGAGACCGCGAGCTCCAAGCCGCCGCCTGGGTACAGCGGCACGCTGGTGCCCAGCGGGCTCGCGCCACGGGTGTCGAGCAAGCGGGTCGCGTCATACGCCGTGAACAGCCCATCAGTACCCGCGCCGGCCGAGGGTCCGGTGAAATAGCCGAGGAGGTCGACCACGATGTGGCCACCGCCGGAGAGGTACAGCGCCACACCGGTTGGGGACACGGGGAAGATGCCCGCTGCAGCGCGGGTCTGGCCGGCCTGATCGACGTTCAGAATCGATGAAGTCGGCATCACGCGACCGGCGGGGAACTCGGTGACGAAGCCAGGTCCGGCGGATTCCGTGATCGTGACGTTGAGTGCCAGGGCCACGGCATCGGCGGGGATTCCGCTCGGCATCGGCAAGGTCTTCGTGGCGGCGGGCGCGAGCCTGGGCCCTGAACGCGAATCGTAAAGACGAGTCGAGGGTCGAGATACGAACCTGCCTGCCGCGGCGGAACTGGCGGGCACGAACGCTCCGACGACGTCCACCACCACGTTCGCAGGGACCGACGTGAACACGCGAAACGCTCCGGACGCGTCGACACGCGTGATCGAGCCGTTCGCTCGGATTTGGTTGACGTCGAAGTTCACGTTCGAAACGACCGGTCGTGCTTGATCAGCCGGCCAAGCCGTGAGGAATCCTGCGGATTGCGGCCCGACAACGGTCAACGTCAACGCAAGCGACGTCGCGTTGGCTGGGATGCCACACACCCCGCGTGCGGGAATCTGGATGGTCGATCCGTCGAGGCGCGAATATCCGCCGGCAAGACGAGTGTCTGCCAAGCGGCATGGCTGGAGCGAGGCGTAGGCCGCTGATGCGACAGGTGCAGCATCGACCGTGCCTTGAACAAATGCGACCGGCACAGCCGTAAGACCCCAACAAAGAGCTCCTACGCCGACCTTGTGAATCCAATCGCGCCTCGACCGACGCGCTGGGCGCGGTGTCTCGTACCGATGCATTGAACCGGACCCCCGATTGTTCTGCGCCCGCCGATTGTTTAGCAGGCGAACAGACGTCACAATCAAATATCGGTCGAATCCGACTCAAACTTGAGCGCGAATTGTAATATTCTCATCAGCTATTACCGCAGCTAGTGCGGCATTTGTGTCTGATTCGGGGCGTTCCCCCGTTTTAAATCAGCTGCTGACTGGACGTGATCGCCTTGAGAGGCCCATGAGGGTCAACCCGAGGCCGAACAGTGTGAGACCGAGAATCGCCAAGCGACCCGAATCGGTACCCGTAGCCGGCAGTTGCACAACAACCGTCGCGGGTGGCACTGGAGCCTGAGAAGCGACCAGCGTCGTTGTCGTTGGCGTCGTCGTCGGGGGCACCGGTGCCTCGGAGAGGACCAAGGTCGTCGTCGTTGGCGCAACCGTTGTGGTCGTTGTCGGAGCAGCGGTCGTGGTCGTCGGGGCCAGGGTCGTGGTCGTTGGCGCAACCGTTGTGGTCGTCGTCGGCGCCACGGTTGTCGTCGTTGGCGCAACCGTTGTGGTCGTCGTTGGCGCCACGGTTGTGGTCGTCGTCGGCGCCACGGTTGTCGTCGTTGGCGCAACCGTTGTGGTCGTCGTTGGCGCCACGGTTGTCGTCGTGGTG
>JANMRB010000063.1:0-16599 GCA_031370825.1 Ilumatobacteraceae bacterium | reverse complement strand
GGCACGATGAACTTCGGTCCGGAGACCTCGGAGACCGACTCGCACGCCATCATGGACCAGGCGCTCGGGCTCGGTATCAACTTCTTCGACACCGCCAACCGGTACGGCGGCAGCAAGGGAGCGGGCACGACGGAAGAGATCATCGGCCGCTGGTTCGCGCAGGGTGGCGGTCGCCGCGAGAAGGTCGTGCTGGCCACCAAGCTCTACGGACAGATGTCGGATTGGCCGAACGATGGGCGGCTCTCGGCTCGCCACATCCGCGCCGCATGTGACGAGAGCCTTCGCCGTCTGCAGACCGATCACATCGACCTGTATCAGATGCACCACGTCGACCGCAGCGCATCGTGGGACGAGATCTGGCAGGCGATGGACACCGTGGTGCAGCAGGGCAAGATCGTCTATGTCGGCAGCAGCAACTTCGCCGGCTGGCACATCGCCCAGGCCAACGAGCGCGCCAAGGCTCGCGGCTCGTTCGGGTTGGTCAGCGAGCAGAGCCACTACAACCTGTTGGTCCGAACTGTCGAGCTCGAGGTGCTGCCTGCGTGTCGTGCGTACGGCGTCGGTGTCATCCCGTGGAGCCCATTGTCCGGCGGCCTTCTCGGCGGAGTGCTCAACACCGGGTCCACATCGCGTCGTCAGTCGCCTGCAGCAGTCAAGAGGATCGAGAAGCTGCGACCGCAACTGGAGAAGTGGGAGAAGCTGTGCGCCGAGCTGGGCGAAGAGCCGGCCGCCGTCGCATTGGCCTGGTTGCTGCACCAGGAGGGAGTGACCTGCCCGATCATCGGGCCGAGAACGATGACTCACCTCGAGGGTGCCTCGTTGCGTGCAGTGGAGCTGTCGCTCGACGAGGCGACGCTCTCGACCATCGATTCCATCTTCCCGGGACCCGGTGGAACCGCTCCCGAGGCCTACGCTTGGTAAGAGCGTTCGACTAGGGGGCAAGCGCCCGCAGCGGGGCGACAGGGACGTTGCGAAGGACGCCGTAGACGATGAGGAGGGCCGGCGCGATCACCGCCAACGGTCGACCGAGTCGCCGCGGCATGTGCAATGCCGGGCCGCCCCACGACACGCGCAGCCATCCGATCCACACAACAACGATTGCTGCCAGCGCCAGGGGAGTGAAGACGTTGTAGCTCACGGCCGCGCCGACGTGGCCGTGCAGCAACTGATAGGTACCCCGCGTCAACCCGCAACCCGGGCACCACAGCCCGGTGAGCTGGTGAAATGCGCATGGCGGAAAGCGGGCGCCTGCGGCGCCGGGATCATGCGTGCCGATGAATGCGGCGGTACCAGCCAGCGCGGCGCCGCACGCGATCGGGGCAGCACGACGAACCAAGCCGCCACGCGCTGAGGCGAAGAGGCCGAGTTCCATCGAACCATCGTACGACGCCGGGCGTTGTGGACTCGCCGTTTCCCCGCCACGATGGACGGCCATGTTGCAGGTCCAAGCGCTCTCGGTGGAAATTGGTGGTCGTCAGATCATCGATGGCGCCTCGTTCACCGTGATGCCCCGCGACAAGGTCGGCCTGGTCGGTCGCAACGGCGCAGGCAAGACCACACTTTTCCGTGTGCTCGGTGGGGCTCTTGAACACACTGGCGGCAAGATCTTGCGCAAGGGCGGGTTCGGCTACCTGCCGCAGGACCCGCGAATCGCTGGCGTGCTCGACGGTCGCACCGCCATCACCCACGTGCTCTCCGGCCGTGGCATCGATGAGGAACTGATGCGGCTGGAGAAGTTGCGGATCACGATGGAAGAAGATGCCAGCGAACGCAACGTCAGCCGCTACAGCCGGGCTCAAGATGAGTTCGCGAGCTCCGGCGGATACGGCGCCGAGAGCGAAGCGCGTTCGATGGCAGCGGGTTTGGGGCTGCAGGGCGACCGGTTGGAACTTCCGATCGGCGTGCTCAGTGGTGGTGAGAGGCGCCGCGTCGAACTGGCTCGAATCCTGTTCGCAGGATCGGACGTGCTGTTGCTCGACGAGCCGACGAACCACCTCGACATCGACGCAAAGATGTGGCTGTTGCAGTTCTTGCGGGCATATCGCGGAGCGCTGCTGGTGATCAGCCACGACATCGAACTGCTCGACGAGGCGATCACCCGAGTCCTGCACCTCGATCGACCCGCAGAAGAAGCCGTCGGCGAGTTGGTCGAATACAAGGGCACCTACACCCAGTACCGAACCAGCCGGGCCAGGGACGAGGAGCGACTGGCGAAGAAGGCTGTGCTACAGGCCAAAGAGATCGCCCGCCTGCAGACAGTCGTCGACCGTTTCGGTGCCAAGGCCACCAAGGCGGCGATGGCGCACAGCAAGGAGAAGCAGATCGTGCGGCTCGAGGCCCAACGTGTTCACGTCGCCAAGGGCGATCGCACGCTGCGGGTCAAGTTCCCGGATCCACCGGCCAGCGGCACCACCGTCATCACCGCGCACCGATTGTCGAAGGCCTACGGCGGGCCACCGGTCTTCGAGAACGTCACGTTCGATGTGGGACGAGGAGACCGACTGTTGGTGCTCGGTCTGAACGGAGCCGGCAAGACCAGCCTGCTGCGAATCCTGGCCGGCGAGACCGCGGCCAACATGGGCATCTTCAGCTTCGGCCACAACGTCAACGTCGGTTACTACGCGCAGGAGCACGACAACCTCCAAGGCGATGCGTCGTTGCTCGAGAACATCCGCTCGGCCGTTCCCAATGACGTGATCCTGACCGAGACACAGTTGCGCGGCATGCTGGGGATGATGGGCCTCAGCGGCGAGAAGGTGTACCAGGAGAGTGGGACGTTGTCCGGCGGGGAGAAGACGAAGCTCGCGCTGGCAATGCTGATGGTCGGCCGCAACAACCTGCTGCTGCTCGACGAGCCGACCAACAACCTCGACCCGCCAAGTCGGAAGTCGGTGACCGATTCGTTGAGCGCGTGGAAGGGCACGATCGTCTTCGTCAGCCACGACACCGAGTTCGTCGAACACCTTCGGCCGACGAAGGTTCTGCTGATGCCCGATGGCCAGGTTGACTACTTCAACAAGGACTGGCTCGAACTCGTCTCGCTGGCTTAGCCGCGTCCAACCGGCTCAGTTGAGGGCTGGTCCCACCGGTTGGTCGCCGACGACTGTCGTGCGATGTAGCAGTCGGCGGCTGCCGTCGTAGTCGTTGATCGCCAGGTGGAGGAGGCATCGGTTGTCCCACACCGCGAGGGTGCCTGGCGCCCATCGAAGCCTGCACGTGAACTCGGCTTTCGATGTGTGATCGAACAGGTACTGCAACAGCGGTCGCGATTCCTCCTGCGTCATCCCTTCGAACTGCTGCGTGTACACGGGATTGACGAACAGCGCCTTACGGCCCGTGACCGGGTGGACACGCACGACGGGATGAACAACTTCGCGGTCGGCCGATGGATCGTTGCGAACCATGCCGATCGAGCGGCTGACGGGCTCGTCTGGACTCGGTCCGTTGGCGCCGTGTGGCCATCCGGTGTGGACGGCGCGGAGGGGATCGAGCAGCCGTCTGAAGCCGTCGGATAACGCGTTGTAGGCCGCGTACTGGCTCGACCACAACGTGTCGCCACCGACATCGGGAAGCTCTAGGGCGTAGAGCAGGGTGAGGCTTGGTGGCGCGGGCAGAAACGAGAAATCGGAATGCCACGTCCCCCCGAAGGTGGAGATCTGCTGCTCGTCGGCCTCCTTGAGGACCGCGATGACGTCGGGGTGCTCGTCGAGGTGCTTGATGTACGGCACCCGCAGCAGTGGTCCGAACCGTCGCGTGATGTCGACTTGCTCTTCGGGTCGCAGATCCTGATCGCGAAAGAACAGCACGCTGTGCTCGGCAAGAGCCTCGGCGACGTCGGCGAGGTCCGCTTCGGTGGGCCGGCGAAGATCGAGCCCGGTCACCTCGGCGCCGCAAGCTGTTGCCATCGGCCGGACGCCGAACGCACGCGTCATGTGAGGGCGACGGGGGTACCTGCGAGCGGCCTGTCGACCATCTCGAAGAAGTCGTTGCCCTTGTCGTCGACGACGACGAATGCCGGAAAGTCGCGGACCTCGATCTTCCAGATGGCCTCCATGCCGAGGTCGGCGTATTCGAGCACGTCGACCTTGGTGATGCAGTCCTGAGCGAGCCGTGCTGCGGGTCCACCGATCGAGCCGAGGTAGAACCCGCCGTAGGTCTTGCATGCCTCGGTGACCTGCCGGCTGCGGTTGCCCTTGGCCAGCATCACGAAGCTGCCGCCGGCGGCCTGGAACTCGGCGACGTAGCTGTCCATGCGCCCGGCAGTGGTCGGGCCGAACGAACCGCTGGCCATGCCCGCCGGAGTCTTCGCCGGACCGGCGTAGTACACGCAGTAGTCGCGCATGTATTGCGGCAGACCGACACCGGCGTCCAACCGTTCCTTCAGCTTGGCGTGAGCAATATCCCGGGCAACGACCATCGGGCCCGTCAGCATCACCCTGGTCTTGACGGGATAGCGACTCAATTCGGCGCGGATCTCGTCCATCGGCCGGTTGAGGTCGATTGCCACCGCTTCGGCCTCGAGGTGCTCGTCGACGACCTCGGGCAGGAAATGTGCAGGATCCATCTCCAACTGTTCGAGGAACACGCCGTCGCGTGTGATCTTGCCGACGGCCTGACGATCAGCGCTGCACGAGACCGCCATTGCCACGGGGCAACTGGCTCCATGGCGCGGCAGCCGCACGATGCGAACGTCGTGGCAGAAGTACTTGCCGCCGAACTGAGCGCCGATGCCGGTCTGCTGGCTGAGCGAGAGAACCTTGGCCTCGAGGTCGAGGTCGCGGAAGGCGTGGCCGTCGATAGATCCGGTGGTGGGCAGGCCGTCGAGGTACTTGGTGCTGGCCAGCTTGGCCGTCTCGACTGCGAGCTCGGCGGAGGTGCCACCGATCACGACTGCGAGGTGATAGGGCGGGCATGCGGAAGTGCCAAGCGTCTTCATCTTCTCGAAGAGCCATGGCAGCAACGTCTTCTCGTTGAGCAGTGCCTTGGTCTCCTGGAACAGGTAGCTCTTGTTGGCGCTCCCGCCACCCTTGGCAATGAAGAGGAACTTGTACGCGTCTCCATCGACCGCGGCGATCTTGATCTCCGCCGGCAGGTTGTTACCGGTGTTCTTCTCTTCGTACATCGTCAGTGGCGCCATCTGGCTGTACCGCAAATTGGAGGTGAGGTAGGTGTTGTAGACGCCGCGGGCGATGGCTTCCTCGTCGCCACCTCCGGTCAGCACGAACTGGCCTTTCTTCGCCTTGATGATCGCGGTCCCCGTGTCTTGGCACATGGGCAGCACTCCGCCGGCTGCGATGTTCGCGTTCTTCAAAAGGTCGAGGGCGACGAATCGGTCGTTGTCGCTGGCCTCGGGATCGTCGAGGATGTTGCGCAGCTGCTGCAGGTGCGCGGGACGCAAGTAGTGGGCGATGTCTCGCATAGCGGTCTGGGTGATCAGCGTCAACGCTTCTGCCGCCACCTGAAGGAATGTGCCGGCGGAGGTGTCGAGGGTCGAGACGCCGTCGGTGGTCAAGAGGCGGTAGTCGATGGTGTCGGCGCCCAGCGAAAGCAGCTCGGTGTATGCGAACTCTGGCATGACGTCACGCTAGGGCGGCGGCTGGCTCAGGGCAGCTTCGACGAGTGCCTGCTCGTCGGCTGTCGTCGCCAGGTGCGGATGGATCGCACCGTCGGCGACAAGTTCTGCCAGGTCGCTGATCCGCACGTCGGGGCTGAACGACAGCGGCGCGGAAGCTTGATTGATGGTCGAGATCGTCGGCGACGCGGCGACGAGGTCGAGAACCATCCGCTCGTCAGAGGAGCGCTTCGCCCAATCGTCGGAGTTGGTCTTCAAAGCGCTGACGTTCATCGCCGTTGCCCCGATCAACAGCAGCCGCCCCGCCCACAGGGCCGGCGAGCCGATACGTGCCAATTGGTCGACCGCAACCCCGAATGCGGGGAGAAACAACGCGGCGCCGATGTAGACGTACCGCGAATTCGCAGCTGTGTCGAGACCGAAACCGCCGCGCTCGATGCCCAGCCCGATGTAGATCAGGACGGCGGTGATGGCCAGCGCCAGCATCAGATCGTGGGCTGCCCGGTTGCGTTGTCGCCAGATCAAGATCGCCAAGGTGGCAACCAGCGATATCCCGACGAGCGAGGCAGTCGCGGTGATCCCCTGGAATACGGATTCGAGGCCGCGATTGACGTACGCCGGCATCTGCGTGAACGAGCGAGACGAGTCGCCCGCGGGATCGCTGCCCCAGAACAACCACCACCATGCCGACGCCAGCGCGGTGGGAATCGTCGCGATCGCTGCGGCCATCCACCGGCGCCGGAGCACGGTGAACACCAACGTTCCGACGATGAAGAACGGCCCGAATCCCGATGAGGACACCGCAACGAGCCCGGCAATGACACCCAGACCGTCCCGGTAGTCCGGTGAGCCGTCGTGATCGATCAGCATGAGGTGCACGAGGAAGGCCAGCAGCGACAGGTTGTAGACGAGCTGGATGGCGAAGACGATGTTCTCCCAGCCGCTGCCGAAGAGCGCGAGCGTTCCGGCGAGGATCGTCGCGGTCCATGGTGTCATGCCCACGCGCAGGCTCAACGTACGAATCATCACAACGATGCCGAGATGGCAAGCCATGGTCGGGACCAGGTACGGCCAATAGGAGCCTGTGCCGAACAGGGCGTGGATGACTCGGTAGATGATGATGGGGATCGTCATCCAGTGCCCGTCCTGAGCCATGAACAACATGTCGTCGAGCCCACTGGCCTGATGGACCTTCTCGCGCGTGAACACGAACGCCCAGTCGTCGCGGATGAACCACTGGTTCCGGCCGACGAGGTACAGCACGACCACGGAACCGATCAGCAGGACCCGGAACGCCCACCGGGCGCCGTCGTCGGAAGCCACCCACGTCGCATCGCGCCTGAAGCGGGCTTCAACGTCCACGGATCACCATGTTCCACCAGAGCGCGAGGAGTTGCCGGGCGCTGTGCGCGATTGCCGGCAAACGAAAGAACTGCGACTTGCCGGATGGCCGGAAGTAGTGATGCACAGGGATCTCGACGAAACGAGCTCCGGCGCGATCAAACGACCGCATCATCTCGACGCAGATCACGCCCGTTGACGAGCTGAGCGGGCGATTGATGATCAGCTGGCGCCGGAACAAGCGGAAGTCACAATCGGTGTCGCGCACCTTCAAGTTGAACAGGCGCTTGACGACGTGGTGATACACGCGTCCGATGACCTTGCGGTACCAGTTGTCGCCCCGGCCGATCTTGTATCCCTGGACGACGTCGATGTCGTCCGTAGCCAGCGGCACGAGCATCGCGGCCTCACCGGCGTCGTATTGAGCATCGCCATCCGTGTAGAAGATCCATTCGTATGTGGCCGCGGCAAAACCGCTGAGCAGAGCCCGGCCGTATCCACCGTTTTTCTCGTGGTGGATCACGCTCAACCACGGCCGGTCGGCAGCCAGTTCGTCGAGCACCGCGCGAGATCCATCGATTGACCCGTCGTTGACGACAATCACCTCGACAGCGTCGACCAATGGTTCCAATGCCGCGTGGACATCGTCGATCAAACCGCCGATCGTGGTCTCGTCGTTGTAACAGGGGAAGATCGCCGAGACGCTTGCCGGGCTCGTCATACGCTCAATCCCGCCAAGGCGGAGCACACGCACTCGACTTCGTCCTCGGTCAACTCAGGGAAGCAGGGCACGCTGATGCACTCCGATGCCCATGCCTCGGCTTCCGGGCACGGGCCGTGGGCAAGGTCGCGGTAGGCAGGTTGTTGTGTGATGGCCAGCGGGTAGTGGATGGCGGTCGCGACCCCCACGGCTTCGAGGGCCGCACGAGTGGTGGCGCGATCGGAGCTGCGGAGCACAGCGAGATGGTAGGCGTGATCAGGATGGCCTGCCTGCCATCGTAAGCCCGGCGCGGCGGCTCGGTACCGCGAGACGATCGTCCTGCGCCGTTCCACATCCTCGGATAGCTCGGGCAAGGCCAGGCGCAGCCACGCTGCTTCGACCTCGGACATCCTGAAGTTCTGGGACACGTAGTCATGGACGTACAACTCGCTCATGCCGTGAACCCTCAGCGTCCGAACGCGGTCGGCAAGGGCCGAGCTGCTGGTGACAACTGCGCCTCCGTCGCCGATGCCACCCAGGTTCTTGGTGGGGTAGAAGCTGTACGCAGTCGCTGCCGATCGCCACGGGTGATGAAGGGCTCCGTGTGCCTGCGCAGCGTCTTCGATGATGGGTAGATCCGTCGCCGGGAGTTCGGCGGGATAGCCGTACAGATGGACCACGATCACCGCTCTCGTTCGCGGCGTTCGTGCCGCCGCTGTGCTCTCGGTGGTGATGCATGCAGTCTCAGGGTCGACATCGATCGGGCGGGGAATCGCGCCCAGCGCGGCGACCGCCGAAGCCGTTGGCACGGCCGTGAATGCCGGTACGAGAACCTCGTCACCCGGACCCACACCTGCGGCATCGAGTGCAAGCTGAAGTGCGCCGGCGCCCGAGGAGACGGCTACGCAGTTGCCGGCACCGAGCCACTGTGCAAATTCGGTTTCGAACGCAGACAACTCAGTTCCGAGAAGGAATCTGCCACTCGCCGCGATGGCCTCCGCTGCTTTCGCGAAGGTCGAGGCAAATCGTTGTCCGCGTCGACTCAGGTCGACGACAGGTACCACGGGTGACCACGATAGAACGTCACGGTGTCGCGAAGCCCGCTATTGAGGGTGGTCATTGCCTTCCATCCCAGCGTCTCGGCAATGGTGGTGCCGTCGGTGTGGAACGAACCGATGTCTATTCGCTGGTGGTCTTCTGGCCACGGGACCAGCCGCAGACCGCCGTTGCTCTCCGTTGTTTCGATTACGGCGGCGGCGATCTCTCCCAGAGAGTGATCGATGACGTTCCCCACGTTGAAGATCCTGCCGATTGCCTCCGGTGCCGTCGATGCCATCAGCGCGTCCACGACGTCGGCCACGTACACGCAGTCGCGGCGCTGGGCGCCGTCACCGAAGATCTGGATCTCCTCGCCCAACAGTGCCTTGCGGATGAAGACGGGCAGAAAGCCCAACTCGTCGCTGGTCAGTCGCTGACGAGGCCCGTACACGTTGGTCAGCCGCAGGCTGGTCGTCGCCATGCCGTGAGCCGTGTGGTACACGAGATGAAGCTGCTCGCCGGCCAACTTGGAGACGCCGTTGACGTCCATCGGACTGGTCGGGTGCAGTTCGTCGACAGGGGAGCGAAGCGGGCGACCGTAGACCTGGCGTGTCGACGTGTGCACCACCCTGGCGGTCGGGTTGACGCGGCGGAGGGTCTCCAGGAACGAGGCGTGGGTCACGGTGTTGACGTGCAGGTCGAGGAGAGGGTCGCGCATCGATGCCAGGTGGCTGACCTGACCGGCGAGGTTGAAGACGATGTCGGCGTCGCGGACGACCTCGCCTACAACGTCATCGCCGATCTCGGCTATCACGATCTCGACGTCGACCTCGTCGACGTTGCGCGGATCCCCGCCGTGACCTTCGATCAACGCGTCGACGATGCGCACGGTCGCGCCCCGCCGGGACAGTTCGTGGGCGAGGTTGGCACCGATGAAACCCAGTCCGCCGGTGACGACGCACACGGTCGATGAGAGATCGTTGCTCGGGTCCATCCCGCGATGTTAGAGATCCCGGCATGTACAGATCGATGACATGGACGACGACGAGTACCAGCGGATGGTCGCCGCAGGTGAGCGGCATTGGTGGTATCGGTCCACACGGTCGTTGTTGGAGTCGTTGATAACGCCTCATCTTCCAGCGACCGACGACGCCTCGATCTATCTGGACGCAGGAGGAGGCTCGGGCGCGACGGGCTCATGGCTGGCCGATAGGGCGACCACGGTCCTCGATGACTTCGAGGTTATCGCCCTCCGAGCTGCCGCAAACGATCACCAGGGTTACCGAAGCGTGCAGGCCGACATCAACCGGATACCGCACCCAACTGCCGCATTCGATGCCGTGCTGTGCGTGACCGCTCTCTGCCACCGGATGAATCCCGATCCGCAGGCGATCGTCGGCGAGTTCAGCCGTGTCACCAAGCCTGGCGGATTGGTATGCCTCATGGAGCCCGGCGGGAAACGGCTGTGGCGCGGCCACGACGAGGTCACGCATACAGCGCGGCGGTTCAGCCTCACCGAGATGCGCTCGATGGTCGCTGGAGCCGGCCTCGACCTCGTGCGCGCGACAGGTGCCTACTCGTTCCTCGTTCCACCCGCCGCGGTCTTGGCTGTCGTCGAACGCGGCAAGAACAAGAGTGATGTCGGTCGCAACGAGGGTGGACTCGGCGGCCTCCTCGGCCAGCTGGCTCGCGTCGAGCGCGGTCTGCTGCGACGGGTCAGTTTGCCTTTCGGGCTCTCGGTGATTGCGATCGGTCGCAAGCCATCGACGACTGCAGCGTGACGCCGTCGGACTCGTCGAAGAACGCTCAATCGACCGGGCGGTCCTTCAGTCGCTTCGGTGCTGCTGTAGCAGGGTCGGCCGGCCACTGGTGCTTCGGGTATCGACCGGCCAGCTCCTTGCGCACTGTCGTCCACGAACCTGACCAGAAGCCCGGCAGGTCGTTGGTGATCTGGATCGGCCGATCTGCCGGTGACAGCAGCTCGATCGTCACTGGTGTGCCGTGGCCGATGGTCGGGTGAATCGATGTGCCGAACATGTCCTGTACCCGAACCGACACCGTTGGATTGTCGCGCCCGTAGTCGATCAGCACGGTTCGCCCGGCAGCCGTCGTCAACGAGGGTGGCAGCAACGTCGCCAGTTGGATCTGTTGATCCCACGTCAACATCGTGGTCAGCACCATCTCCAGATCAACGTTGCCCAAATCGGCTCGGTTCGTTGCGCGTTGCAGAAACGGCGCCAACCACTGATCAAGCGTGGCGATCAGAGACTTGTCGTCCACGCTCGGCCAATCGTCGCCGAGATGACTCGCCGCAAATGCCAAACGCTGACGTAGCTGTTGGGCTAGCGGTGTCCAGTTCAAAGCGGCGAGTCGTGTCGACCGGACGCGATCCACGAGGGCCTCGACGGTCGCATTGCCGTGCACCGGCGTCCGGAACTGTTCATCGAGCAGCATCGACCCGAGTCGGACAGTCGTGTGGGCGACCAGGTCATCGCGCTGCTTGTCCCACATCAGGATGGTCTCCCGTTCGACGGCATCGCCCAACGAGTTGATCAGCTCGCTGGCCTCGATACCGGCGCCGATGCGGATTCGCGCGCTGCTTCGATTGCCGTCGAGGTCGGCCGCAACGACGAATCGGTCGTTGGCCAGTTCGTCGGTTGCCGCGACCCAGGCACCATTGCCAGTGCGCATCTGGAACTGTCCGAGCTGTCTGCGTCGTACTGCAACGCGGTCGGGGAAGGCAAGGGCCAGGCTGGCGCCGGTGCGCTCGGCGTCGATCCCCTCGAGGTCGTTGTGCGCACCGGCGCGCCGGGCAATGTCCGTGGCCCGATCGCGAACCCTGCCGACATCACGCCTATCGGCGCGTTCGTGATGCTCCAGTCCGCACACGACCCGAACTCGCAACGCCAGATCAGCGGGCAGTTCGTCGGCTCTGCCACGCAGGACGTCGCGCTCGTCGAGGATGGCAGCGATCACACAGGCAAGTCCTTTGTCGGCCTCCGGCGCGTCGGCGACCATCCGCGCCAGACGTGGATGTAGCGGCAGCGCGAGCATGGCTCGCCCTGTCGAGGTCGGTAGCCCAGCGGCGTCGAGCGCTCCGAGAGCGCGCAGCAGTTCGTGAGCTTGCTTCAGCGCTCGTGCCGGCGGAGGATCGATGAATCGCAAATCGTCGATCGAAGTGCCCCAGGCGGCCAGCTCGAGCGCTACTCCAGCGAGGTCCACCTGCGTGATCTCGGCCTCGAGATGTGCCCGACGAGTCGCGTGCTCGAGCTTGCTCCACAACCGATAGGCGACGCCCGGCTCTGTGCGTCCGGCGCGTCCGGCGCGCTGATCGGCGGACGCTCGACTCGTGCTGACCGTGGTGAGGCGTGTCATGCCGTTGCCGAGATCGTGCCGGGGCACTCGCGCCAGGCCCGCATCGACCACGACTCGCACCCCGCTGACCGTCAACGATGATTCGGCGATATCCGTGCTCAACACGACCCGTCGCCGGCCAGTCGGAGACGGCATCAGAGCGAGGTCCTGTTCGGCCAGCGACAGCGCGCCCGCCAGCAGGCGAACGTCCACATTGGAAGCGACGCGGTCCGCCAGGAACTGCTCGACGCGTCGAATCTCGCCGATGCCTGGAAGGAAGACCAGCACGTCGCCGGGTTCCTCGTCGAGGGCTCGCAGGACTGCCTCGCCCGTGGCTTGCTCGACGCGCGTGCCTTTCGTCATCGGCAGCCATCTCATCTCGACACCGAACGAGCGGCCGACGCTCTCGATGGCCGGTGCGTCGCCAAGGACGGAGGTCAGCTTGGCAACATCAGGCGTCGCCGACATGGCGAGTATGCGCAGATCCGGACGCACGGTGTCCCTCGCATCGAGCGCGAACGCCAATCCGAGGTCCGTGGGAACGTTGCGCTCGTGCACCTCATCGAAGATCAACAGGCCAACGCCGGGCAACTCGGGATCGTGTTGCAACCGTCGTGTCAACACCCCTTCGGTGACGACCTCGATGCGCGTGTCGCGGCCGATCCGTCGTTCGTCGCGTGTCTGGAAGCCGACGAGCCCGCCGACTTCGGTTCCGAGCAGAAATGCCATTCGCTGGGCAGCCGCGCGCGTCGCCAACCGCCTCGGCTCGAGCATGACGATGCGACCGCTGAGCCACGCCTGCTCGAGCATCCACAGCGGAGCAACGGTTGTCTTTCCAGCCCCTGGCGGAGCCACCAGCAACGCTGATCCTTGCGAATCAAGTGCTGCCGCCAGCTCGGCTAATACATCGACGACCGGAAGCTCGCGAGCGGCGGCGGGCAACGCCACGGTTCAGCCGAGTGCTGGTGTGCCGTGGAACGGCCCAGGGTCACCGGCCACCGGGATGGTCGGCGGGATCCACGCCGTCGTGGTGGCGATCTGCTCGGCGACTTTGCGCCACTCGTCGGCATCCCAACCCTCAGCGAACGCTTCGAGAGTGCCATCGAGCCGGATGAACACAAATGCGGGGAGCTGAGTCAATCCCAGCGCGCGCACGAAGGCCCGGTCCGGGTCGAGGTAGACGAGGAAGTCCTCGACCAACGGGCCGAGGAATGCCTTGGCGCCGTCGGCATCGGAGGTGACGACGAAGTTGACCCGGGCGTCGGTCCCGCGCAGGTTCTCGAGAATTCGCACGGCTGTCTTCAACACCCACGAGCTCTCATTCGTGTAGGGGTCCAGCACCACGCTGGCCAGGTGGAACGTCGTCAGCCACTCTTCGAGCGGGCGTGTCTCGCCACCAAGCGCAGTCAGTCTGGTATCGAGTGCCGGGTTGCTCGCCACGGCTGGAGACGGTAGCGCGCCAGCACTACACGCCCCAATGTGGCAGTAGCGTCGCGAGGGTGCATCCGATCGAGCGGCTCCGTTACGTGGCCAGGTCTTCAGGTGGGGATCAGCGCGTGCTCGTGCGCGAAACCGCCGGGGCTCTTCGCGGCCTCGGGTTCGACCCAGCTGGGCTCGTCGTGGCCTGCCGGCGCATCGTCGAGCGCCACCCGAGCTCGGGCCCGATGTGGTGGTTGTGTGCGTCCGTGCTTGCCGCGTCGGACCCGTATCGGTGCGCTGCGGCTCTGGCCGATGCACTCGAGGCCGATCCCACCCCCGACGTCCTCGTCGAGGCGATGCCCGACGATGCCACGATCTGCCTCGTCGGTTGGCCTGATCTCATCGGCGACGCCCTGATTCGCCGGGGGGACTCGACGGTGCTGGCGATCGATACCGACGATGACGGCATGGGAAGCGCTGCGTTCGTCAGGCGGTTGCACCACGCCGACGTCGACGCCGAGATCGTGCCCGCGGCGGGCCTTGCTGCGGCAGTCCTCGCCAGTGACCTGGTCGTGATCGAGGCCCTAGCTGCTTGTGAGACCGACGTGTTGGCGGCCTCAGCCTCGCGCGCGCTTGCGTCCGTCGGGTACTGCGCCGAGGTTCCTGTGTGGACAGTGGTCGGGCGTGGTCGGTGTTTGCCGACAGCGCTGTTCGAGGCGATGCGACAACGCCAGGAGGAAGCTCGCCTGCCGTGGGAGGCGTTGACCGAGGTCGTTCCACTTGCCCTGACGACCTGGGTCGCAGGCCCCGACGGCGTGACGGCTACGGCCGATTCTGCCCTTGCGCCGGAGTGCCCGATGTCGTACGAGTTGCTCCGCTCCAGCGCCATGTGACCACTGACGGTACTGTCGCATCATGCCTAGCAAGCGTTCGCAGATCACGATGACAGAAGAGGAGGTGCGGGCCTATCTCGAATCCGAACGTGTTCTCAACGTCGCCACCCTCGGGCCAACCGGGCACCCACATCTCGTGGCGATGTGGTACGCGATGGTCGGCGCGAACGCGGTGTTCTGGACGTTCGGCAAGAGTCAGAAGGTGGTCAATCTGCGCCGCGACCCGAGGATGTCCGGACTGGTCGAGAGCGGCGAATCGTACGATCAGCTCCGCGGTGTCGAGCTTCGCGGACGCGGCGTGATCGTCGAGGACTACGAGAGTGTTCTCGAGATCGGCAAGTCAGTTGGCGTCAAGTACAACGGGCCGTCAGCGCTGGGAGAATCGGCGCTGCCGTTCCTGGAAGCGCAGGCGACCAAACGGGTCGGTGTTGTCTTCGAGATCGAACACGTCGTCAGCTGGGACCACAACAAGCTGGCCGGCAGCTACTGACGCACTGACCGCTCAGCGGTCTTGTTTGGGTGGGTCGATTCCGAGGCATGCGTTGATCGCGGCCCGGGCAGCATCGGCACGGACCTCCATCACGAACAGCCGACCCATGGGCTCGCGCGCCGCGAAGCGAAGCATCGAGGTGTGGTCCTCCGCCATCGTCGCCGGGATCTCGTTCTCCCACAGGTCGTGCAGGGCCAGCTGGCATTGCCACAACGGCAGCCAGGCAACTTCGACCACGTGATCAGGTCGTGGCGGCCGCGCCTCGGCCTCGCCGAAGAACCAGGAGCGAATTCCCATCTGTCGATCTTCGCCTATCGATGACCGCGTGGAGAACGAGACCCGCCCGCTGCACGTGCGAGCTGGCTGCCGATCCGCTCGTGGTCGGCGTCGATCAATCCGACGGTGACGCGCAGGTGCGGTGCATCGCGGCGTACCTGAAAGGGCTCGCCAGGCGCGGCGCCGACACCTTGGGCGGCAAGTGTCACAAGCGCCGAACGTTCATCGGCGACTGTCATCCACAGGTTGATGCCGTCGGTTCCGGTGACCTTCACGTCGCGAGACTCCAGTGCACCTGCGATGAGGAGTCGACGCCGTGCGTACTCGGAACGTGCACGTGCAACCGTCTCGATCGTCGGTTCGTCGTCGAGCATCTCCAACAGGACCGCCTGCAGAATGCGGCTGCTCCAGCCCGGGCCGAGCAATCGACGGTTGGCGACAGCGGTGACGACGTCGCCGGCGCCCCCAACGGCAGCAAGCCGCAGGTCAGGACCATGGCTCTTCGAGTAGCTGCGGATGTGCACGGTCCGGTGGGGCAGCCAGGCCCCGATGCTGACCAAGGTGCCCGTGGCGATGTCGCCGGAGTGGTCGTCCTCGATCACGATCGCGGTCGTTCGTGCAAGTTCGGTAGCGAGCGCCTTCATCCGTCGGCGCGATGTGGTGACACCGGTCGGGTTGTGGGCCCGCGGCTGCAAGAAGATGGCCACGGGCTGTTGGCGGAGTGCCTCGACGATCTGGGCGACGACTGGTCCCTCGTCGTCGAGGTCGATCCCGATGACGTCGGCGCCGAGCTCGTCGAGCAAGTCGAGAAGGGGAGGAAAGGTCGGGTGTTCGACCACCACCCGATCACCGAGGCGGACCACGACCTGGGCGACACGGTCGAGGGCGTCCATCGCTCCGTCGACAACGGTCAGCGCCTCGGGCCGGAACGGCCAACCTTCGCGCAGCCGCGCTTCGAGCTCAGGCAGGACCGGATTGTCGAGGTAGCTGGAGGTCAAGGACTGCCTGCTGACCTTGGCGACGACCGGACCGAGATCCGGCAGCAGCGCTGATGGCGGCGTGCCGGTCGACAGGTCGAGAGCGAAGTGCCCAGGACCCTCGGTGACTCGGCGATAGCGCCGCGGTGAGCCCGGGCCGGTGGGCTGGCGCACGAACGTGCCCTGCCTACCGCGTGCGTCGATGGCGCCGACCGATGTCAGGGTCTGCCACGCCTCGCTGACTGTCGTCGGTGAGACGCCGAGCGACTTCGACAGCTCTCTGACCGTCGGCAAGCGGGTGCCTACAGCAAGATCGCCGCGCGTGATCATTCGCCCGACCGCGGCCGCGATGCCGCGGGCGCTGCGGTCGTCGATCGCCTCTGTGAACACGACGGACATTGTGCGGTAACAATACAGTTATTGTGCGCCCCAGGGGGTGACATTACGATCACCGGCATGCCGAACACCGTGCGTGCAGCGCTTCTCCAAACCGACTGGGCAGGGACGAAGGAGGCGATGATCGAGAAGCACGAACAGGC
>JANMRB010000012.1:0-23941 GCA_031370825.1 Ilumatobacteraceae bacterium | reverse complement strand
GAGACGTTCATGGGCGAGATCCATCACTCCAGCACGCACCAGGACAGCGCAACCTACGCCGGTCGCAACTGCATCGTGCTCGGGTCGAACAACTCGGCCCACGACATCTGCGCCGCTCTGTGGGAGAACGGCGCTGACGTCACGATGATCCAGCGCTCGTCGACTCACATCGCCCGCTCCGAAACGCTGATGGAGCTCGCCCTCGGCGACCTCTACTCCGAACGGGCGCTGGACAACGGCGTGACGACCGAGCTCGCCGACCTGATCTTCGCCTCCATCCCGTACCGGATCATGCACACGTTCCAGATCCCGGTGTACGAAGAGATGGCACGGGTCGACGCCGACTTCTACCAGCGCCTGGAAAAGGCCGGTTTCATGCTCGATTGGGGCGAAGACGGCTCGGGCCTGTTCATGAAGTACCTTCGCCGCGGGTCCGGCTATTACATCGACGTCGGTGCGTCGGAATTGGTGGCCAACGGCGACGTCAAGCTACGCAGCGGCGTGAGCATCGCCGAGATCCGCCCGCGTTCGGTCGTCCTCACCGACGGGAGCGAACTCGAAGCCGACCTCATCGTCCTTGCGACCGGCTATTCCTCGATGAACGGTTGGGTCGCCCAGCTCATCTCCCCAGACGTCGCCGACAAGGTCGGCAAGGTGTGGGGCCTGGGCTCGAACACCACCAAGGACCCCGGCCCGTGGGAGGGCGAAGAGCGCAACATGTGGAAGCCGACTCGGCAGGAGGGGCTTTGGTTCCACGGCGGCAACCTGCATCAATCTCGGCACTACAGCCAGTTTCTCTCCCTGCAGATCAAGGCCCGCATGGAGGGGATGCCGACTCCGGTGTACGAACTGGCCGAGGTGCACCACGTGAGCTGAGCGCTCGGTGAACCCGATGGTTGTCGTGACTCCCCATCATGCAGTGAGGTGCAATGCGAACCAGGCTAGGGTCGCCTGGTAGGCCGCCGCGGCCTGCGCGGCGTTGTAACGGGGTCCCGTCTCGTTGAAGAAGGCGTGGTCGACGCCGGGGAACACCCGTATTTCGCTGGTGAGCCCTGCCGTCGCGAGCGCAGTCCGCATTTCGTCTTGGGAGGCGTTGACTCTGGTGTCGAGTTCCGCGTAGATCCCGAGCACGGCTGCGTTTGGCGAACCCGAAAGATCTGGTTGTTCAGGCCCAGGTCCGTAGAACGGCACTGCCGCTGCCAGCCGGGGTTCGCCCGCGGCGAGAAGCTGCCACGTCATTCCTCCACCGAAGCAAAAACCAATCGCCGCCAATCGTTCACCGGGCGCGCGTCGCACGAGCTCGTCGAGCCCGGCGCGCAGGTCGGCGATGAGCCGCTCGATCGGCGCGTTGCCGAGCGCAGCAGTCGCATCGCCCTCAGTCGGCAGTGCGGCGGTCCCACCTTCTTCCGACAACAAGTCGATCGCGAGTGCCGTGTACCCATCAGCGGCGAGGCGTGCAGGAATCGTTCGGATGTGGGGCGTCAGACCACGGTTCTCATGAATGACCAACACGGCTCCCAAGGGCTCGGCCGCAGTGGCCAACACTCCGATGAGATCACCGTTGGGCCCTGGAAAGCGGATTTCCTCCTCGGTCGTCGCCGGAGTGTTCGTTGTCGCAACACCTGTGCTCACCACCCCCGCTGGGGCGTTCGTCGGAGCGGTCGACGCTGTCGTGACGGACGTCGACGCGTTGACAGCTTCGGTCGAACCGACGTCATCGGCCGAGTTGTCATCGCTGCCACAGGCAGCAAGCAGCGCCGCGCCAGCGGTAGCTGTCAACCCAAGCAGCCCAAGCCGGCGCAAGGCTTCCCGGCGACTCAGCAAGCCTTCTACACAGTCGAGCGCGACTTCTTCGGCAAGGTACTGATCAAGTGCCATCGATGGATCGTAAGTCCAGCGGGCGAGGAGGTCGTCGCGGCCGAACCGAGTGGAGCACAGCCGTCGCGTTGTGTCGTACGGTTGCTGTCGTGCTCGAGAACTACTCCGTCGGGGCTCAGCGTGTCGTTTCGCTGGCGACGATGGAGGCACGAAGGCTCGATCATCGACGAGTTGGCACCGAGCATCTGCTTCTCGGACTGCTGTCGGACGATGACGGTGAGCCGGCTGACGTGCTGCGAGCGGCAGGTGCAAATCTCACAGCTGCGCGCCACAAGGTGGTCGAAGTATTGGGAGCAGACGCTGGATCGCCAAACGGCGAAGCGTTGCCGTTCACGCCCCGGGCACAGCGGGCGCTCGAACGAGCAGGCCGGTTCTCGCGCAAGGAACAAGAGCCAAAGGTGACCGCCGGGCACGTTCTGCTCGGCGTGCTCGACGTCGAAGGACTGGCCTGTCAGGTGCTCCGAGGGCTCGGCGTTGACATCGTCCACCTTCGCGACGCGGTTGTCATCACTCGCGCCCACGTTCCTGTTGCGCTGGTCGACGCCCCGCCTTCGGTCGAGGCGGTGCGGCCACGGTGCCCAAACTGTCATGCACCGCTCGATGACACGTTGACCGAGATGCTGATCCCCGCGCGACGCGACGGTGAGCCGACGACGAATGTCAGTGTTGCGTTTTGCGCAGCGTGTAGTACGACCCTCGGTGTTGTGCGGCCAGAGTCGTCGTAGGCGGGTTGAGAGTCTCCGGTTAGTCGAAGCCGTTGCATTCGCCAGCGTTCTCGATGAAGTACACGACATCGGGGCGGATGAGTACAGGCATCCAGTCTGGGCCCGATACATCGACTTCGATGCTCCAACCCTTCGCGGAGACCAGGAGGTGCGCCGCACCGTCGTACATCAGTTCCTCGGCAGTCGGCAGGCCGAACGGGTCCGGCCCCGGGGCTCGCGTTTGGACTCCCGCTCCCTCGAAAGCGCTGTCGTCCGGAGTGCCGAAACTCTCGTGCGGTCGGCTTCCGACGATCCCGCCGTTCGCCGGGTCGATGAGCAGTGCGATGTGCCCATTCCGGCATGCGAAGACGACGAGTTGATCGCCCTCCTGCGAGATCCATTGCGCGCCAGAACGTTTGAGGCTCCTGCTCCAGAGCTGCGTTCCGATCTCACGATCGACGGCGGTCAGTTGCGAGTCCTTGGGTTGAAACGCCCGAAACAAGACGATCGTCCCGACGACCAAGACCACGACAGCTACCCCGATGACCAGCCGCCTATGCGTGCGCATGTGGATCGAATGTCGATCAGACGTTGACAACGGTACCGAGGCCGGGGATCCGGCCAAGCCACGGGGCGTCGATGATGCGTTCGACGGCTTCGGTCGGCGAGCAACCGGACACACCCATCTCCCGCACGAGTGCGCCGACCACGGCTGGCGCCGAAAAGGATGTCCCGCTCCACCTCGCCCATGATTGGAAGTGGTCGATGTCGCGCCCACCGCTCGGGACCTCGTTGCCGTCGAACGACGCGAAGAACGAACTGACCACGTCCATCCCGGGTGCGCACGCACGGACCCAATCCCCGTAGTTCGAAAACTGCGCAGGTCCGTCGGGGCCGATTGCCCCAACGGAGACGACGCCGGGGATCGCGGCAGGGAACGAGGGACGGCAAGTGCTGTCGTTCCCGGCCGATGCGACGACGACGATGCCGCGCCGCTGGGCGCGCAGCACGGCTGCACTGAGCATTGGCGCGCGCTCCCACACGTACCCTCCGAACGAGAGGTTCAAGAAGGCTGGCGGACTTGGTCGGAGCGCGATGCGGTCGATCGCGGCGACAATCGCCGACTCCTCGCCTTCGCCCTGAGGCCCGAGAACCTTGCGAACATCGACCGTGCAGCCTGGCGCGATGCGTTCGATGATGCCGGCAATGAACGTGCCGTGCCCTGCCACCGGATCGAGCCATTTGTCGGCATTCACATCCGGAACGTCGCGGCTGCGGGGGTCGGCAACGGTCACACTTGTCGCGAGACGTAGGAAGTCGGGGAGATCGGACCCGCCGGCGATACCGGTGTCGAGCACGACGACCTGCGCGGTCCCCTCGTCGGGCGGTTCGGGATCTTTCGTGTCGGTCGGCAGGCTGACCGGTGCGCGCGCCGCGAACCACCCCGGCTGATCCGCGGGGCGCGCCGAGCTGCGGGTCGGGCCGTTCGGATCCGCCGGGTTGGCGTGAAACGGGTTGGCGTGAAACGGGTTGGCGTGAAACGGGTTCGCGTGAAACGGGTTGGCGTGAAACGGGTTCGCGGTGAACATGGGATCAAACCATGTTGCGGGGTGTGGACCACAGCAGCAGCACGTCATCCCGTGGGCGAACAGGACATGGTCGGGTTGCGCATCGATGCCGCTGGCCCTCAGGTGCGCTACGAGCCGAATCACGTCAAAGTTGCCCCCGCGGGCCCCGCGGAACTCCTTCGTCGGCCCGTCAAGCGAACCCAACGTCTCTCCGTCGGCCAGAAAACCCGCGAGGAAGTCTTCTTCGATCACCGGATCGCGCACGATGGCTGTGTTCGGTACGTACGCGAATCCGCCTCCGGGGTCGAACCTCACCCGCTCGTTCCAAGGCAGGCTGCCAAATATTGGGGCGTCAGACATGTGTTTCCTTTCGTTCACGTTCGACGGTGGCAAAGAGGTCGTCCGCAAGAGCCAGAAACGAATCGAGCGGGTCGGAGCGGCCGCGTCGTTGCTCTTTCTCGAACTCTTCGTGGCTGAGTCGGGCGCCCGCTTCGGCCAAGACGGCGTCCGCCACCTGACGATCTGCCGCGTACATCACGCTGCCGATGAGGGCCAGCTGCTCGTCGGCTGCGATTTGCAACCGGACGGCCGTCGCCCACAGCGCGTCGTCGGCGGCGAGGCGAGCGGCGACCATCAGGGAATAGGCAGTCATCAACGGTTGCCCGTATCGCAGCGCGAGCTGCAGGCATTGACGCTGGTGGCGTGCTGCACCTGATCGATCTCCGAACGTGAGCAGCGCCTCGGCGACGTTGCCGTGTGCGCTCACCTGCAGTGCTTCGAGGCCCAACCGCCCCCATGCCGCCAGTTCGAACTCGCACGCGGCGGCAGCACCGGCATGGTCGCCACCGGCAGATCGGGCGATGCCCAAGAGATTCCACATCCGACCCTGACCGCGATCCGTCAGAGATCGCTTCAGGACCTTCTCGGCCAGGCGAGCGGCGCGCTTGTGATCACCGGACCTCAGGGCGAGCTCACCCTCCGTGCGCTCGACCGCGACCTCGTCCCACGGCGGTGGGCCGACTTCGTGCTGCAACGTCCGCGCGTCGGTGAGCGCTCTCGAGGCGAGGTCGATCTCGCCGACACGGAGCCGGAGGTCGGCGAGCAGCGTCAACAGGCCCACCCGCGATGGGGTGGGCGCGTCGAGCTGCGCGACGTGTCGGGCTACCTCCTCGATCCCGTGACGGTACGACTGGAGGAGATCGTGATATTGGCCGATTGACCACGCAAGTTGTTGTGCGATCGACGGATCATCGTTCGCTAGGAGCGAGATCAACCCGCGCAGGTTGTCCACATCCTCGCCCATTCGGGCCATCCACACCCGGTCGAGTGCACATGTCGGGCCGAGCCGTTCGAGGTACCACGTGGCCAGGCGGCGGGCCGCGGTCGTGATGTCGCCTGCCGGATCGTGGCGTCTTGCGAACGTCCGCACGGTCTCCGGAAAACGAAAGCGTGTGCCACCGGCGGTGGTATCGACGTTGAGCAACGACTTGTTGGCCAGCGACCAGATGAGATCCGGGATCAGCTCCGCGTTGAGGGTGTCGGTTGCCACCGCGGCGGCCGCAGTCTCGTAGCCGAACGCGGCGACGAACACGGCGAGGCGTCGCAACGTCGAACGTTCGGTCTCGCCGAGCAACCGGTCGCTCCAGGCCAGCAGGTCGTCGAGGGAGTGGTGACGCTCTGGAAGTGTTGGATCGCGACTGACGAACGAGCGCGCTGCATCGTCGAGGCCAACCAAGATCTCGTCGGCCGTCAACACACCCGCCCGCGCTGCCGCCATCTCGATCGCTAGCGGCAAGCCATCGAGTCGTTGGCAGAGCTTCTCGATGGTTGCCGGGTTGTCGAGCCGCGTCGCGCCGGCCTCGCCGGCTCGTTCGACGAAGAGTTGCACCGCGGCTCGAGGAGGCCCACCGATGTCGACAGAGCGGTCCCACGGCAATGGACCGAGCCGTAACACCGTCTCCGCCCGCAATCCGAGCGGTTCACGGCTGGTGGTGAAAATGCCAACACCCGCGCTGCGTCCGAGAATTGTCGCCACCACCCGCGCGGTGGCTTCTCGAACATGCTCTGCGTTGTCGAGGATGAGCAACGCGTGGAGGCCGGCAAGGTGGTTGACGACATCGGCCAGAACGTCGGAGTCGGCACGCGTCCGCACTCCGAGTGCACCGGCGATGGCCGCCGGTACGAGGCCGCCGTCGTCAAACACCGCAAGGTCGACGAACCACACGCCGTCGGGCCATTCGTCGAGTGAACGAAGGCCGTGCTCGATCGCCAGTCGTGTCTTGCCGACCCCGCCCGGCCCGACGACGGTGACGGCCTTCGACGGCCGCGTCATTTGCGCGACGTGGTCGAGCTCGGCGTCCCGCCCGAGGATGGACGTCAGCGGAGTTGCCAAGTTGTGGCGATCAGCCGGCAACACGCGCAGTGCGGGAAACATGTCGTCGAGGCCTTCACCGTGCACCTGCCAGAGCTCGACCGGGTCGTCGAAGTCGCGGACTCGAAACCTGCCGAGTGACTGCAAGGACAGGTGCGGTGGAAGCTGGACGCCGTTGGCGGCGTCGGCCGACACGACGATCTGGCCACCGTGACCGGTGTCGACCACACGCGCAGCCTGATGCACGGCGAACGCCACGTAGTCACGTTCATGAGGAATCGCAACACCCGAGTGGACACCCATCCGGACGCGCACCGGCGCGCCGGTCGGCCACGGTTCGGCACCGAGCGCGAGCTGCCCCTCAGCGCACGCGATGATCGCTTCGGCCGGAGCATCGAACGCAACGAAGAACGAGTCACCCTCGGTGTCAACCTCGTAGCCGCCATGTCGACGCCACGCCTCGCGGAGAATCTCACGATGGCGGTCGAGCGCGGATGCGTACTGGTCGCCGAGATTGCGAATGAGACGCGTCGAACCTTCGATGTCGGTGAACACGAACGTGACGCTGCCCGTTGGCAACCTGGGTCCCCCAGCAACCATCTCGATAGCCTTCCACGCCCCACGTACGGCTGGGTACTAGTACTTATTGCCAATTGCATTGTCGCTGGAGTTGTCGTCAACTGACGTGGGGGCGCCTGGAGTGCCGAAAGGGTCGACATGACGCGGAGCAACCGGATCAGCAAGGCCGTCGCCGCGGTTGTCGCCGCCATCGTTGTGCTGCCAGCAATAGGTGGACTCGAGGGAACGGCAGCCGCAGTCGCGCCCCCCGCTCCGACACTGTCGTCGCCGGCAAACGGGGCAAGCGTCACCATTCCCGTGACGATCTCCTGGGCGCAGGTCGCTGGTGCCGGCGGCTACAACTGGGAGGTCAGCCTGTCGTCGGATTTCGCGTCGGTGATCGAGAGGAGCCCTGCGCTGTTGGTGGGCGCGGTCACGACTCAAGACATCGTTGGTGGACTGGCCAACGGGACGTACTTCTGGCGCATCCAGGCGGTGAGCCCCACCCTTGAACTCGGGGCGTGGTCATCGCCTCGCACCTTCGTCGTCACGGGAGCGGGTCCCGGTGCGCCCGGCACGGCAACCCTGAACCCACCTCTGAACGCAACCCAGTTCCACTCGTGGGAGAACATCACCTTCACGTGGAGCGCCGTACCCGGCGCGGTCGGTTACATCCTCCAGGAATCGACCGACCCAACCTTCCCCGTCGACACGAGGGTCCGTCAGGTCAACATTCCCGGCCCGACCGAAGTGATTTCGTTCAACCCGAGCATCCAAGGGAGCTTCAAGGCACGCGTGATCGCCGTGGATGCAAGTGGCCGCATGGGATCGCCATCGAACGTGGTCAATTTCAGCGTGCTCGACAGCAACCCGTTCCCGGCCGCGCCGACGCTGGTTGCGCCGAGCAACGGCACATCGCAGCAGCTACCGATCAATCTCTCATGGACTCACGTACCGAACCACCAAGACCTGGGCTACCAACTCCAGATCTCCACGAGCTCCTCGTTCTCGACGATCGAGTCCTCATTCGCACTCACGGAGAACTCGAAGATCGTGTCGTCGCTGACCACCGGCACGAAGTTCTGGCGAGTGCGCTCGCAGCACGGCTACATCGGCGCCAACGAGGCGTACACCGCCTTCTCGGCGACCGGCACGTTCACGGTTCAGGCGACACCGCTGCGGATGGGAGCGGTCACGTTCCCGGCAACCAAGTTCAGCGGCGGTGAAGCCCGGGGCACGCTTGAGATCACCGGCAACGCGCCGGCGGGCGGCGCCATCGTCACGCTGACCACCGATCGTCCGGATCTCCTGCCTGAGCTCCCGAGCTCGCGCATTGTCCCTGCGGGCAGCTCGTCGATCGAAGTGCTCGTGGCCCCGACTGGGTTCCCCAACTCACTCAGAGGAATGCGCGTCGGGTTCGTCACGACGCCGACGCCAGCGACCGTGACCGCGACGTTCAACGGAACGTCGGTGTCCACCACGATCACGATCGTGCCTCCGAAGCTGAACGACACTCCGTTCCAGTTGTTCCCGCAAAAGGCCACGGGTGGCGCGGACATGTTGGGGATCCTCGACCTCGAGGTCGGCTGCTTCGCAGGCTTCTGCGACGGCCTTGCTCCTCCGGGAGGATTCACGGTGAGCCTGTCGAGCTCGTCGCCGGCCGCGACCGTGCCCGCCACGATGACCATCCCTGCCGGCGCGGGCGGCGACCAGTTCCCAATACAGACCAGCCCGGTCTCGGCGGTCACGATCGTGACCATCAGCGCTCGTGCCGGCGGGTTGACCACCTACTTGCCGATCACGCTCACACCCTCGCCCGCGCCGGACTCCTTGACACTCGACCCGGTCGATACGGCCAGTGGTTCCCGAGGGATCGTCAGGATTCCGCTGTCGTCGCTGGCCGGTCATGATCAGATACTCCGGTTAACGAGCAGCAATCCGCAGGTCGCCTCTGTCCCGCAGTTCATCACGATGCCCGCTTCGACCGAATCCGGCGTCTTCTTCATCACGACGAGCGCGGTGACCACCAGGACGGTGGTCACGATCTCGGTGACCGGCGGCGGCGTGACGCGCTCGGCTGATCTCGTCGTTCATCCCAGCCTGCCGACGCTGACCGGATTCGCGGTCAGCCCGACCACTGTCTCAGGGGGCACATCGGCAACGGGCACCGTCACCCTCGACAGCGCCGCGCCAACGGGCGGGCTCGACGTCAGCTTGAGCAGCAACCTGCCCGGCTCCGCCAGTGTGCCCGCGACCGTCAACGTGCCCGCGGGAGCAACCAGCGCATCGTTCACGGTGACCACCTTCCCCGTCGACAACACGACAGCGCAGCTCACCGCAACCCTCGGTAACACGACGCTGTTCGCGGCGCTGAGCATCACGCGCGCTTCTTCTGTAGCAATATCGAACCTCTCGCTCAGCCCGAGCACCGTGGTGGGAGGCGCCTCGTCGACCGGCACCGTCACGTTGAGCGGCGCCGCGCCGTCGGGCGGGGCGGTCGTGGCGCTCTCCGACAACTCCGCCGTCGCCACCGTGCCGGCGAGTGTCACCGTCCCCGCTGGGTCGACGAGCAGAACCTTCACAGTGACGACATCGACGGTTTCGAGCCAGACCCCTGTCAGCATCTCCGGCTCCTTCGGCGGCGCCACCGCCAGCGCCACGTTGACGGTGAATGCCCTTGCAGCGCCGACGCTGCAGACGCCTGCCAACACCGCAACAGGTGTGGCCCAGCCCGTCGCGTTCGACTGGACTGATGTCGCCAACGCAGTCGATTACGAGATCCAAGTCGACAACACCTCCACTATCTCCGCGCCGTTCGTTGCCAACCAGATCGTCAACGTGTCGCAGGCGTCGATCGGTAATCTGCCGGCCCAGCAACTGTGGTGGAGGGTGCGCGCTCGCAACGCCGCCGGCGTGTTCGGCCCGTTCTCGTCCACCCGGCGCTTCACGCCCGTCGCGGTCTCGACCACGCCGAGCCTGTCGACAGTTGCTGTATCACCGACCAGTGTCGTCGGCGGTACAGGCTCAACAGGAACGGTCACGCTGACCGCTGCGGCACCGAGTGGCGGTGCGGTGGTTGCTCTGACCAGCGCCAACGCCGCGGCCACCGTGCCGGCGAACGCGACCATCGCCGCTGGGGCGACCAGCACCTCGTTCCCGGTGACGACCTCGGCAGTCACAACGACCACCGCAGTGACGTTGACCGCGGCCTACGCCGGCGTCAATCGCACGGCCACGCTGACCGTCAATCCGCCTGCAAGCCTGACGACGGTTGCCCTCTCGCCGGCAAGCGTGGTTGGAGGTGCCTCGTCGACGGGCACCGTCACGTTGTCGAGCGCTGCCGCGGCCGGAGGACTGGCCGTGACCCTGAGCAGTTCGAACGCCGCGGCCACGGTGCCGACCAGCGTCACCGTGGCCGCAGGTGCGACGACAGCGACGTTCACGGCCGTCACGGCGACGGTGACCGCGCAGACCGCGGCCACCATCACTGCCGCTGCCGGGGGTGTGAGCCGAACCGCAACGCTCACCGTGAACCCGGCCGCGACTGGGACCCTGGCCGCGCCGACGCAGCTCAGCCCGGCTGTCGACGCTCGCTTCAGCTCGGGCCAGACGATCGTGTTCGACTGGTCAGACGTCGCCGGGGCTGCGAGCTACAGCATCCAGATCGACGACCAGGACACGTTCTCCTCGCCGACGGTCAACCAGACGGTGTCGACCTCGACCTACTCGACGAGCACGCTCCCTGTGACGCGCATGTGGTGGAGGGTGCGCGCCGTCGACGCGTCCGGCGTTGCAGGCGCGTGGTCCGCCTCTAGCAGGTTCGAGGTCAGGTAGTTTCCGCCGGTAATCAGCCAGGGTGCTTGGTGAGGTACTGATCGAAGAGGCTGGCCATCTTCTGGGCAGTTGCGTTCGCCTTTCCGGTATCGCCGGACCTGATCTGCTCTTGCAGCGGATCGAGCTGGTCCTCGATGGAGAGGTAGATGTCCGGGTCGGTGTCCTTGACGGTTCCTTCGAAGCTCGCCCATTCCTTCTCGACCGCGGCGACCTTCGCATCGACGTCGGCGGTGCCGATCGCAGCGATCGCCTCGGCGATGGTTGCCGGGAGCTTCGTGAAGCCGGCCGCGACGGTCGCGGCGTCCACCTTGATGCTCTCCGGAGCAACCGTGGAAACGCCGGGCGTCGTCACGATCGACTTGTCGCCGTCGGAGCACGATGCCAATCCGACCAGGCCGACCAGCGCGAGGCCGGCGATGCAGTGTGAGAACTGGCGGGTCACGGGTGAGAAATATCGGCGCACGGGCACCCTTTCTTGGTCGTAGGGGATTCAGTAGTCAACCCCGCCTCATCCAACATGTTAGGGACACCGAACATAGCCGCCCTCGCCCACCTGCCTCAAGTCCCCCGACCGGCGCTGCCTGGGCCATACTGATCCATGGGCGCGGATCGCGATCGGTGGGGAGGTGGAGATGAACACAACAAGAGCGGCGCATGACGTGGTCACGGGCTACCGCACCGACGGCATTGCGTTCCACCCCTCGCTGCTGTCGGGCACCGAAGCTCGTCTGCTGATCACCGAAACCGAACGGCTGCTGGGCGGTGAGCATCTCCCTGAACGGTTCCTCCTCGAGAAGGACGGTGAGACCGTTCGAACTGTTGTCAACCCGCATCTGTTCAGCGACGTCTTCGATCGGCTCATCCGCCACCCAACGTTGCTTGCAGCCGCACGGGAATTGTTGGACGACGACGTCTACGTCTTCCAGATGGGCGTCAACAACAAGGCCAGCTTCAACGGCGACGTCTGGTTCTGGCACCAGGACTACCCCGGTTACTACCACGACGATCACATCCCGACATCGAGGATGGTCAACACGTTGATCTTTCTCGACGACGTCAACACGATGAACGGGCCGCTGATGATGGTCCCTGGTTCATTCCGCCACGTACCGCAACGGCCCGAGGTGTCCGACAAGGGCACGTCGTATTCGTTCCGTTATGCCGATGCCGACACCGTCACCGACCTTGTCGCCGCAGGCGGCATCACTGCGCCAACGGGACCTGCTGGTTCAGTCGTGTTCATGCACGTCAACACCCTTCATGGATCTACGGCCAACCTCTCGCCGTGGCCGCGTCGCATGATCACCCTGACCTACAACGCGATGTCGAACAAGGCGACCAGCCGCAGCACGCGGCCGAGCCACATCGTGTACGACGACCGCGACCTCACAGCGTTGATGCCTCTGCAAGCCGACTGCCTGGAACAGCTTGCCGGATCGGCGTTGTCACAATGAGCGTGTCCGAGATGATTACCGATCAACGCGGGTATGCCGATGCCCGACCGATCTGGGCGGAGGTCGACCTCGGTGCCATCACTCACAACGTGGCGTTGATCCGCGAGCGTGCGGGACGCCCGATCAAACTGCTGGTGCCCGTCAAGGCCAACGCCTATGGCCACGGAGCAGCCGTCGTCGGCAAGCATCTCGAGTCGCTCGGTGTCGACGGAGTGGCCACGGCCAACGTCGACGATGCGATGGCCATCCGTCGGGCGGGTGCAGACCTGCGAATCCTGTTGTACGGCGCGCAGTTGCCATCCGGCAATGGCTACCTGCTCGAGCACGATCTGACGCCCACCGTCTACTCGGTCGATGGACTGCAATCGATCAGTGGTCTCGCGGGGGCGGCCGGACGCACAGTCAACGTGCACATCAAGGTCGATGCAGGAATGGGTCGGCTCGGTGTTCGACTGGACGATGCGTCCAACTTTGCTCGCGAGGTGATGCGCGCTCCGAACGTACGACTCGAGGGCATCTACACCCACATCCCCTTCTCCGATGACGCCGGCGAGGCGTGGTCGCGACGCCGACTCGCGGCGTTCACGGACGTGGTGCGGTCGATCGAGAGCGAACACGACATGGCGATCGACTTCGTGCAGGCAGCGGCGAGCTCGGTGTTCGCCCAATCGCTTCCCGATTCGCTCAACACCATCTCAGCGGGTCACGTCACCTACGGCCTGCATCCGATCAACGGTGCCCGGGCAGAGGATGCGGGCTACCGCAAAGCGCTGACAGCAGTGCGCGGCGCGCTGATCCACATCGGCAGGCGACACGCGGGTGACGATCTTCCGGGTGCCGGCCCACAAGGTCTCGCCGGCAATGCAACCGTCGGAGTCATCCTGTTCGGCATGGACAACGGATATCACGGCGGGCCCGCCGGTACTGGCGCTTACATGTTGTGCCGAGGTCGCCGGTGCCCGGTCCTGTCGGTGTCGGCCGAGTACACAGCGATCGACGTCGGCAATGTTCCCGATGCGGCGGTCGGTGATCTGGTGACGGTGGTCGGCGCTGATGGTGACGAAGAGATAGCGGTCGAGACCGTGGCCCACCAGGTGGGCGCGCCCAGTGCTGCGTACTGGATGGTCGGGTTGAAGAGCATTCCCTACCGCTACTCGAACAGCGGTTGTTCGTAGCAGCGCGTCAGCGCACGGCCGCCATCGTGCCCGCGTTGATCGCAGGATCGCGTTCGGTCTTGATGCGCACGGCTCGCATGCCGTAGATGCCCGCGACGATGGCCGAGGCGCCACCGATTGCGACTCCGCTTCGGGCCCCGAAGTGTTGACAGACCCAACCGAGCATCGGCCCACCGATCGGCGTGCTGCCGAGGAAGACGATCGCCTGCAGAGCCAGCACGCGGCCACGCATCGATGGGTCGGCGCGAAGTTGGACGATGGCCGTAGATGTCGTCATGAAGCTGATGCTTGTGACGCCGACGAGGATGCCGATCGGGTACGTGAGTGGCACGTTGGGAGTGAGCGCAAGCAACAACATCGCCACTCCGAACCCGTAGCAGGACCAGATGATGTTGCGAATGTTGGCCGACGATCTCCGTGCCGAGGCCAGAGCTCCGACAAGGGACCCGACGGCGATGACGCTGTAGATCAACGTGAAGGTGCGATCGGTACCGTGCAGTGTGCGCTTGACCAGCAGGGGCATCACCGTCTGGAAGTTGAACGCGAACGTTCCGACGATCGCCATCATCACCAGCGGCACGAACAGTTCCGGCATCGTCCGTACGTAGCGCAATCCTTCGCGCACCTGACCCTTGCCGCGCGGGGTCACGTGGTGCGGCCGGTTCTCGCTCGTCCGCATCATCAAGAGGCCCGCGATGACTGCGAGATACGACAGGCCGTCCGTAGCGAAGGTCCAGCCATAGCCGACGGTCGTGATCAACAGTCCGGCCAACGCCGGGCCGACGACGCGTGAGCCCGTCATCAGCGCGCTGTTGAGGCTGACCGCGTTCTGCACGTTGGCCTCAGGCACCATCTCGACGACGTATGCACGTCGTGCGGGGTTGTCGAAAGCAGTGGCGATGCCACCGAAGACGGCAACGACGTAGATCGCCGCGACAGGCGGGTGGTTCATGAACGCGATGACCGCCAAGACGAACGATTGCACCATCGCGAACGACTGCACGATCAGCAAAAGCTTGCGCTTGTCGCTGCGGTCGGCGATCAGTCCCGACCATGCTCCGAGGAACAGCACGGGCCCGAACTGACAGGCGGCCAACAAGCCAAGCGCGAAGCCGCTGTCGGTGAGGTTGAGCACAAGGAGGGCCTGGGCGATCAGCGTGAGCCAGTTGCCGATCTGGGAGATGAGTTGTCCGCTGAAGAACAGGCGGAAGTTGCGCACCCGAAGCGATTCGAACGTGCTGATCCGCGGCGGTGTGACCTCTTCGATCAGTTGTTCCGAGGTCATCAGACGGACTCCTCGCTCACGTGCACCAACTTGGCCAGCACGTCCACAGCATCGGCGAGGCGGCGACGCTCGTCGTCCGTCAACGAGTTCAGTTGAAAGGCCAGCCAGGACGTGCGCCGGTTGCGCACCTCGTCGAGCTGGTCGATGCCGGCCGGTGTGATCCGGATCCGTGTGACGCGGCGATCGACGGTGCCGGTCTCGCGGGTGACGAGGCCGAGGTTCTCCATCTTGCCCACCACCGCCGTGATCGTCGGCGGCGCGACCTGCTCGATCGCGGCCAGTTCTCCGTGCGTGGGACCCCCGTGCTTGGCGATCGAGGCAAGCGCGGCGGTCATCGTCGGGCCGAGGCCGGTGTGGTCCTGCTGGCGCAGACGTCGGGCGAGGCGGGTGATCGTCGGGCGAAGGGCATTGGCCAGCTCGAGCGGGTTCGCTGTGGCGGGTGCCTTCTGCATCGTGGGCATGCCGGCAGGATACCGGAAATTAGTTCGTTCGTCGAACTAATAGATTGCTCTCAGACGAAGGGTGACGACGCCTCGAGCGTCTCCAGAAAGTTCGCCGGCCGAAAGCCGGGCACGTGGTCGACTGCGATGCACTCCATCCAGCTCGATCTGACGGATGAGGGGTTCTTGCGGACCTCGTCGATCATCGTCTGCGAGAAGGCCGATGGAAATTCGTGGCGTGGCCAGGCGTCCAGAACCGCCCGAATCTCGTCGGGAGCGATGTTCTCGGCGCCCTCACCGCGCACGTCGATGCTGATGCCTCGGTTGGCGATTCGGGTCTCGACGCTCTTGTGGGCGGCTATGGCAGTCGAGGCATGCAAGGCAATGACATCCCATACGTTCTCGGCGCGGGTCGGTTGCATGCCGGACTCCAGCAGCATCGACCGCACTGCGTTGGCGCCTCGCATCTCGAAGCGATCGGGGCCGGCAAATTGTTCCGACAGGCCGACGTCGTGCAGCAGCGTTCCGATGTACAGCACCTCGACATCGACATCGATCGCTTCCGCACGAGACACGAGTGCGGCGAACTGAAAGCTTCTCTCACTGTGAGCCACCACGTGTGGTTGGCAGCACGCATGAACAAGGCTTCGTGCCTGCCTCGCCAGGTGTGTGTCAGGTGGTCCGATCAGCCCCGCGGTCATGTACGGTCCCCCCGAACGCCGCGCACATCGATGCTGTTGGAAATCGCATTGATCATGCGCCCGAGCCTAAGTGTCCGCTCGCAACGACAAAGCCGAAAAATTGACGATGCCCCCTCCTGTCCAGGAGAGGGCATCATCTTCAACTGTCCGGGGGACGAAATGGCCCGACCACATGCTCGGCGCGGGCACGCCAAGTGGTCAGGCCCAGGTCCGGACGGTGGCCTGTTGCAAACGTGGGGTGGAGCATGTGTTGCTCCACCCCACGTTGGTTTACCAACTCGGTGTTACCTGCCTGTGCCCGTCAGGGTTGCCGTCGGGCTGTTGGTGGCATTGCTGGTGAGCGTCAATGTTCTCGTCGTGGCCGTCGCTGTTGTCGGGGCGAAGGTGACGTCGAGCTTGCAGGTCCTGCCTGGTGCGACCGCAACGTTGCAGGTGCCCAGCGTGACGCCGAACGGTGCTGTCGTGGTGGCCGCAGTGATGGTGAGGCTGGCTGTGCCGGTGTTCGTCACCACAGCCGTCCTCGTCCTGACAACCCCGCGTCGGACGGTGCCGAAGGCGACGTCCGCTACGGTGGCCGTTGCGGTTGCGGGGGCACCTGGGGTAACACCCGTGCCCGTGAGTCCGACGAGTGTCGGCGAGCCGACTGCGTTATGGGCGATGCTGACCGATGCCGTCTTCGCACCAGCCGTTGTCGGGCTGAACTGCACGGTTACCGTGCAGTTCGCTGCTGGGGCAATCGTTGTGCACGTGTTGCCGGCAATGGCGAACTGGTTGGCATTGGTACCAGTCAGCGCGACGCCGCCGGCAGGGACAACGAGGTCGGCCGTGCCGGTGTTGGTCAGCGTTATTGCCTGTGTCGCCGACGTGGTTGCAGTGGTTTGGTTGCCAAAGGCCAGAGCCCCGGACACCGACGCCACAGGAGCGGGAGTGAGACCCGTTCCCGTCAGAGTCAACACCGACGGCGATCCGGCGGCGTTGTGGCTGATGGTCACCGTTGCTGTCTTCGAGCCGGCGGATGTCGGTGCGAAGGCAACGAAGATTTCACAGCTGAACCCTGGGCTGACCGTAACCGGCGAAGCACACAGATTGTTCGTGATAACGAACTCACCAGCGTCGGTGCCGCCCAGTGTGACACCACTGACAGACAGAGGAGCGGTTCCGCTGTTTGTCACCGTGATGGCACGGGCAGCCGAAGTCGTTCCAGTGTTCTGGTTGTTGAATGTCAGAGATGCCGCCGTGATCGACGCCGCCGGAGTCGGCACGAGACTGACCGTCGTATCGGTGAACTGCAGGTTCTCCACGTTGCGAACGACGTCGCTTCCATCGGTCCCGACGTTGTCGGTCACCTCGGTGTAGGCGAGGTTACCCAAGAGGTCAGCTGCATGAGGAGCGATCGTGTAGTTGCCAACCGGCCCGGAGAACACAGCGGTATCGCAGTTTGCGGGGCTACCCACGGTCACGACTCCACAGTTGATCAGATCGGTCGGCGTCACGATGCGACGGATGATGAACAGGTTGCCTGGGTCGACGAGACCGGCGAACACTGCCTGTTGCAGTGTCATGCCAATCGTGCCGGGGCCGAAGGTGCCTGCCGTGAGCGAAGCGTGCTCCATCAGGTCGGTCTCGCCGGTTTGGCCTGTCACGCCGATGCGGACTTCGAGGTACCGATCACCGTCGATGACGTCATTGGCGCCTCGACCTTCGATCGTGTCACTGCCGCGACCGCCGATGAGGATGTCGCCATCGCCCCAGACGTTGCCGCTGACTGGGCAGTACTTGGCTACCGAGTTGGCGATGACACCGCCAGGGAGTGTCGGGTCGAGGGTCAACACAGGGACCAGTGGGTCGAGACCGGGGATCCGGTCGAGACCTGCCTGGTCGATGACGTCACAACCTGCGAATCCCGCTCCACCTATGGCAGAGGGCGCAAGTATGGTGCCCTTGAGGTTGTCGTTGAAGCCGGCGCCGGAGTCCCCTTCCGTTTCCTGCCAACGGTCACGGTTGACGACTACCTGGATGGGAACGCCGACGAGGTTGTTGTTGATCATCATGTCGTCGACGGCCGGGACGGTGTTGTACTGGTGGAATGCCCAGTCGAAGCCAGCGGCGCCGGCGTTGCGGTCGATGGCCGCGTTCTGTGCCATCAGGTCGTCGCCGCCTTCTGCGTCGTAGTCGTTCTCGCCGACTTGACCGACGAAGACGTCGTTACCTGGCGCCACCTGAGCGGGGTCATCGAAGAACGGAGCCGAGTGGTCGCCGATCAGCAGGTCCTGGCCGGAGCCACCCTGAATCCAGTCGTCGCCACCGTCGCCCAGCACAGCGTCGGTGCCTTGGCCGGCGATGATGAAGTCGTTGCCGGGGCCGGCGAAGGCCTCGTTGTCGTTGGCGCCGCCGTTGATGAAGTCCTGGCCGTCGCCGCCCATGAAGTTGTCGTTGCCGGGACCTCCATCGAGAGCGTCGTTACCGGGACCACCCTTTTCAACATCGGCTCCGCCGGAGTCGGTGATGATGTCGTTGCCGTCGCCACCGAGGGCGATGTCGTCTCCGTTGCCGCCTTCGATGACGTCATTGCCGGCGTTGCCCCAGAAGGTGTCGTTGTCGTTGCCACCCCAGACTCGATCGACGCCGGGGGTGCCGTTGTAAACGGACTGGCCATTGATGCCGCTCGGGTCGACGGTGTTGATCTGACGATACTGAATCGTGCCGTCGGGCTTGCGCAGCAACAGCTGTGACTCGTTGCAATCCAGCGTCGTCGGGTCATTGGCAACTGTCGCCCCGAAGGAGGTGAAGCCAGCCTGAGTGCCCGCCAGATTTCCCAGTTGGAACTTGCAGTCGGCAGTGGCGAACGCGTCGGCCTTCAGGGTGTTGGTGCCGTCGGTGTTGCGCATGATCAGCTCACTGAACGAGTTGCCCTCGAGCTGTGTGCGCAGGTTCATGCCCGGTGTGCGGTTGAGGTAGTACAACCGGTCGCCGTCTTGCAGGTTCTCCATCGAGGACTGGAACACGTAGTTGAACGTTGTTCCGAGCAGGCCACCGAACAAGTTGGTGACCTCGGCGAGACCGCCGACCCACAAGTCGACGCTGTCGAGGCCAGTCGTGGTGAGGCCATTAGCATCGTTGACCCAAGGACCCGCGCTGTTCATGAAGTCGGCAGCATCCTGCGAGAAGGTCAGGCTTGCCGGATCGCTGGCAGCGACCAGTGCGGTTGCTGCTGCTCGCTTGTCGGCCATCGCTGTCACGCCAGTGATGCTTAGGTGGGTGCCGTAGGCAGCGACGAAGTTGATCAGCGACTCGGGGTGCTTGAGGTGCTGACCGTAGTCGGCCCAGCTGGTGTACGGCTTCAGCTGACCATCGTTGGTCTTGGCGAAGAGCTGCCGACGCAACTGGTTGAGCGGCGGGATGCCGGCGTCTCGAGCACGGGTCATGTTGAGCGTCGCCAGGTCGAGCGGGAGGCCCAACAGGTTGCTGCGCAACGTCTTGACGATGAACTCGTCGAGCTCGTTGCCGACTTGATCGGAGGAGCCCATGACGACGCTGCCGGCGGCTTGCTCAGGTGTGAGAGTGCCCACTGTGCCGCCGTCGAAGAACTCGGGCGGGTTCAAGAATGCCGTGAGCAAGGGAAGTGAGTTGTCGGAACCGTCCTCGTTGGTACGGGCGACCACGTCGTCGAGCATCGAGTGGCCGAAGCGGTAGACCGCATGGGCGAACTCGGCGGGGATCGCAGCGTTGATGTCCGCGTTGTACACGTGGAACGGCCGGATCGCCGGCTGGATCTTGCGGCCGAACTCTTCGAAGACGAGGTGCTGATATTCCATCTCGGTCACGAATCGGGCTGCCTGGAACAAGCGCTCGCCGTTCCATCCAGCAGGGTTCTGTGCTGTTGGGAGCTGCCACTGTGGCAGGGCCGCAACGCCCGAAGCTGTTGTGTCGTTCGTCAGGACACCCTTGATGTAATCGACCAGACGGTCGTGCTCGGAGTGGAAGATCTGGTGGATCGTGCTCAGCGCGATGTTCTCGTTACACCGGCCGTCACCGCAGACGAAGTGCGCGTTGAGCATCTCGTCGTCGTACGTGCCGGGTGGCTGAGCGGCGAAGTTGGCGGAGGGGGCGGCGGGGCTTTCGCTGTCGGGCTCGAGGCAGCCGGCAGCATTGCCAGTTGTCGTGCATGGCCCCACCGTGCCGGGGTCGGCGTTGTGAGCAATGTCGGTCAGGAACGGCGTGTCGAAGTGCAGAACAGTGCTTGGCACCAGCACCGGTGCCGCGCGGTCGCCCTCAACCAAGCCGGCTGTGGTCACGTACTGCGGCAATCCGCGGGCCGGACCGGGAATGAACTTGCCGTACGGGTCGGTCGCGATCATCGGGATGTTGGTGACATCCTTGTCCTGAAGCAACAGGCCGAGGTTGTTCGCGGCCTGCAGCTTGACCGCCGCCCAGGTGCCGATACCGGTCGTTCCATCCGGAGAGCCGGGGTAGGTTGCCCCCGCGGCCAGTCCGCCGAGCAGCTTGCCGGTCGATACCGGGCGGCCGGCCGCGTTCAACACGTACTCACGCAGGAACACCTGGTGCGACGGGTGCGAGGTGTAGGTCTGGCTCTGGTCCACCCACGGGGTGTCGGTGATGTTGGCGTTCTGGATATCGTCGGCGCTCTCGTCGACCGCCGGCGTGGCCGGATTGTCCCCGAGGATGCCATCCGGGCCGGGTTGGTTCTGCGCCCGGGTCAACACCATGAACTGCTTGTTCGGATCGGTCACCTCGTCACCAGTGTTGGCGATGCCATCAGGCCCCACGGTGATGAGCTCATCGTCCGCGTGCAGAGGTACGAAGACCGTGCCGCCGCTCTTGACCGTTTGGTCAACACCGTGGTCGAAGAACTGGCCGAAGAAGGTGAACAGCGAGTTGTACGGCGGCGACAGGCCGACGTCAGTGGTCACGTTCGGAATGAACAGCGAATCCGTCGATGCAGTACAACCGGCAGGAGTGCCGGTGAGATTGATCGCGCTCGGATCGCCGCCCGGGTCGCATGGGAACACATTCGACGGACCAGCGCTCTGGCTACGCACGGGGAATGCCGCGGCCGCAATGGCCGCGGGGTTCGTTGCAGTCTGGTCAACGATCAAATCGCTGATCACGCGAGGCTGCGAGTCGACGACAACGCCCTTCTTCTGTGCGTAAGTGGTTGGCCCAAGAGGACCGACCGGGAGGGCGGCGGTGATGTCTTCGGCCGGGCGGAAGACTCCCGGACTGGCCAAACGCGGGAAGGGCTGGTCGGCAGAAGCGAACCTCGGCCGCGTGGCGCCCGGGGTGTTGGGGTCAGCGTCGACGCCGGGCTGTTGCGGGATCAGGTTGTTGCACGAGCCGTCGACCGTGCGAAGGCCGTACGCGGTGAGGTAGTCCGGGATCTGGTCCGGCCCCGGACCGACCAGCGTGCCGCACAGATTCGCTGGGGTTGCTGTCGCCGCATGGTGCTCGGCGATCTTGATCTGCTTCAAGATGAATGCAAGGTCCGACGGGGTAACCGTGAGACCCTGACCGACAGGCGCTTTGCCCGCAATCGGCGCGGCTCCAGCTCCTGTGACGATGCCAGTGGCAAAGAGGCCGACTATTGCGGCGACTGCACTGACGATGCGAATTCTGTGCGCCGGCTGCCGTGTGGGGCGGCCTGGATCGGACGTTTGAATCCGCTGGAGTACCGCCTCCTTCCGAGCATGAAGGCGCGCGATACGAACCTCTTTCCCAAACATGTTTCCGTCCCTCTGTCGTCCCGTCCTGCGCCCGATGGCAGGAACCGAGCACCACAATTCCATCTATCAGGGAATTGTCAAAGGGGTCATTAGCCACTGGCCTGACGACCCCACTGGTAACGAGAGAAGTACGCCTACAGACTTAAGTCTTTGGAAGAAGAATTACGTTGGGCGCTTGAGCAAGCTCACAGGGCGCCGTCCGACCACTAAGCGGAGTCGGACGAATACGACCCATTCACCCTGTCAGCGCAGGTTGTGATGATGCCCTCCCCTTGTTTGGGTCAGGAGAGGGCACCATCTTCAACTGTCCGGGGGACGAAATGAGCAACCACATGCTCGGCGCGGGCACGCCAGTGGTCAGGCCCAGGTCCGGACGTTGGCCGTTTGCAACGTGGGGTGGAGCATCTGTTGCTCCACCCCACGTTGGATTTCCAGCCCGGTGTTACCTGCCTGTTCCGGTCGCGGTGGCCGTCGGGTTGTTGGTGGCATTGCTGGTCAGCGTGATGGTCCTTGCTGTGGTCGTGGCCGTTGTCGGGCTGAAGCTCACGTTGAGCTTGCAGGTCCGCCCCGGTGCGACCGCAACGTCGCAGGTGCCCAGCGTGACAATGAACGGTGCTGTTGTGGCGGCCGCGGTGATGATGAGGTTGGCTGTTCCGGTGTTTGTCACCACAGCTGTCCTCGTCTTGGTAACCCCGCGTCGGATGGTTCCGAAATTGACGTCGGCGACGGTGGCCGTCGCTGTCGCCGGTGTGACGCCGGTGCCGGTCAGTGCGAGGCTGGACGGTGAGCCGGCAGCGTTGTGGGTGATGCTGACCGATGCCGTCTTCGCACCAGCCGTTGTCGGGTTGAAGCTGACATCGATGGTGCAACTCGCCGCTGGAGCAACCGTTGTGCACGTGTTGCCGGCAATGGCGAACTGGCCGGCGTCGAGACCGGTCAGCGTGACAGCGCTGACAGTGAGTGGGGCGTTTCCGGTGTTGGTGACCGTGATGGCCCGTGTCGCCGCAGTCGTCCCAGTGTTCTGGTTACCAAAGGCCAGCGATCCCGCTGTCACCGACGCAACCGGAGCGGGTGGGGGCGGGGTGACGCCCGTTCCGCTCAGGGTGAAGGTGGATGGGGATCCGGCTGCGTTGTGGGTGATGGTCACCGTTGCCGTCTTGGCACCGTCGGATGTCGGCGAGAAGAAGACGCTGACCGTGCAATCGAACCCTGGGCCCACCGTTGCACAACCACTGGTGATGGAGAACTGGTCGGCATTGACGCCCGTCAGTGTGACACCGCTGACGATGAGGTCAAGGTTTCCGTCGTTGGTGACCGTGATCGTCCGTTCAGCCGAAGTGGTGCCGTTGTTCTGGTCACCGAAGGCCAGCGATGCCGCCGTGATCGACGCCACCGGCGCAGGCACGAGGCTGACCACCCCATCGGTGAACTGCAGGTGCTCAACGTTGCGCACGATGTCGATTCCGTCGAGCCCAACGTTGTCCCTGACCTCGACGTAGCCCAACTGGCCGCCCGGATCAGCGATGGTGCCTGCAGCATCAGCAACGGTTGTGATCGTATAGTTGCCAACCGGGCCGGAGAACACTGCGGTGTCGCAGTTCGCGGGATGCGTCGCATCGACGACTCCACAGTTGATCGGATCGGTCGGCGTGAGGATCTCACGAACGATGACCAGGTTGCCCGGATCGACCAGACCAGCGAACACTGCTTGCTGCAGCGTCATGCCAGCCGTGCCGTCACCGAACGTGCCGGTCAGAGCCGCGTGCTCCATCAGATCGGTGGAACCGATCTCGACGTTCGACGAGTTGCGGACGCTGATCCGCAGGCTCAGGTACTTGTCACCGTCGATGATGTCATCGGCGCCACGACCCGTCATCGTGTCGCTACCCGCACCACCGAGGATGACGTTGCCGTCACCCCACACCGGTCCGACGAGTTGGCAGTAACTGGTTGCCGCGGCGTCGATGATCGGCTGTGACGGTGTGGTCAAGGGCGGGACCAGGGGGTCGAGACCCGCGATCCTGTCGAGCCCGTCCTGGTCGAGCGCATCGCATCCGATGAAACCGCCGCCGCCGATAGCAGATGGAACGATGTCGTCGCCGAACAGCTGGTCGTTGAGGTTCCAACCTGACAGCGATTCCACCTCGTTGAAACGGTCGCGGGCCCCGACGGCCGGGATCCCTGCGCCGAGGATTCTCAGGTTCAGGTCGGCGAACTGCGGCTGGGGATCGG
>JANMRB010000006.1:0-21217 GCA_031370825.1 Ilumatobacteraceae bacterium | reverse complement strand
TGCACCGCGCCGAGCGGCTTCGCAAGCTCCCGGTCGCCGCTGTAACGCTGATCCTCGAGCCACACCCGCTCCGGACCCCAATAGACGTCCTCCTCGGGGCGCCCAGACGTCCGCGCGTCCGCCGCCGAAACCGAACGTCTTGAAGCCCATCGTCTCCAGGGCGCGGTTCCCCGTGAATATCAGCAGGTCTGCCCATGAGATCTTGCGGCCGTACTTCTGCTTGATCGGCCAGACCAGCCGGCGGGCCTTATCGAGGCTGACGTTGTCGGGCCAGCTGTTGAGCGGGGCGAAACGCTGTGTGCCGCTGCCGCCGCCGCCACGGCCGTCGGCGACGCAGTACGTGCCGGCAGCGTGCCACGTCATCCGAATGAAGAACGGTCCGTAGTGTCCGTAGTCGGCCGGCCACCACTCCTGCGACTGGGTCATCAGCGCATCGACGTCGTTCGCCAGGGCTTCGAAGTCGAGGCTGTTGAACTCCTTGGCGTAGTCGAAGTCCTCGCCCATGGGATCGGCCTGAGGATGGTTCTGGCGCAGGACCCTCAGGTTCAAGCTGTCGGGCCACCAGTGCTGGTTCGCCGTGATCCCAACAGCTTGGTGCGCACGGCTCATCACCGGGCACGTCGCTACCGTCGGCTCGTCGCTGGTGGTCACCGTGCCGTGCTCTTCGTTGCTCATTTCGCTCCTCGATTGATGATGTGGCTGATTTCGAACTGTGAATGGTCAGAACTCAGGCGCCTTCGGCTGCCTGCCGACACGTGGGACAGTGGCCCCAGTAGATGACCTCGGCCTCGTCGATCTCGTAACCCGCGGCGTCGGCGGCAGTCAAGCACGGCCGGGCACCGACTGCGCAATCCACGTCGACCATGCGGCCGCAGGTGCGACAGATCAGGTGGTGATGGTTGTCACCCACTCGGTCCTCATAGCGCGCTGCTGACCCGGAAGGCTGGATGCGCCGGAGCAGACCTATATCGGCCAAGACCCCGACGGCGTCGTACACGGCGCGGTGCGAGATGGCACCAATGTCGGCCCTGACGACCTCGACCAAATCCTCCGCCGTGAGATGAGGTCGGCCCGACACCGCGCGCATGACGGCCAGGCGCTGCGGCGTGACCTTGAAACCCTGTTGCCGAAGGAGCTGAGTCGGGTCGACCGACATGAGACGACACTATGTGCAAATTACGAGGGCTTGCAAACTGTCTCGCCCGGCACGCATCGCGTCAACCTCCTGTTCGCCATGGTCCACGCGGGCCGCCTCGACGAGGCCGACGAGAAAGGTCGGGCGTGGTTCGAGGTCGCGGCTCGCCTGTGGCGCGATGTCGTCGTCGAAGAGCGACCGCGTCTCCGGTGCCAGCGTGAAGATTCGTCCATAGAGCAGTTCGCCCGCCGTGTCGGCGATCGGCAGCACGTGCGCGAACGACGACTGGACGAGGGCGACTTGTGCTTCGGTGATCATGATGATCCTCGTGAAAGATTGGTGACCGGTTGGAGCAGACGAGCGTGGCCCTTGCGCACGACCATCTCCTGTCCGCATGACTCGATGTCGGTGCGTTCGAGCACGGTGTCGACGAACCACCACTGCAGCGTGATGTCTTGCGCGCACACGTCGACGATGACGTATCCGTGGCTCTCCAATTCGCACCAGCGCAAGCCGGGCAACGCTTCGGTGAAGTCGGCGGCGATCTCGTGACAGACCGTGCCCGGCCGCACGCGCAACTTCTCGTCGAGGTTCTTCGACGTGATGCTGGGCGTGACGACCTCGACCACTAGCGGAGTGCCGGGCAGATCGGGGTCGGTGTGCTCGACCGCCATCGACGTGTGCCTGTCGCCGGCGAGGATGAGGGTGCGGCCGGCGCCCGTCGACGAGATCACGCGAAGCAGCTTCAGGGCACGCATGGGCCGGTGCGTCGTCTCAGATATCCCGGGTCGCCAAGTGCGCGCCATCGGCGAAGGGTTGCCGATGAGCGTCCAGCAGGCATCGGCCCTGGTGAGGCCGTCGACGAACCACGCCTTCTGCTCGGCGCCAAGCGCGCTGCGCGCCGACGACACCATGCGCACGCCCGCCGTCGGCTGGTCGCGACGGCTGCGGAAGTCGAGGAGGAACAGCTCGGCGAGATCGCCGATGCGGATGGAGCGAAATACACGCTCAGGGTCATCGGGATCCGGTCGGCGCGCCGGCAGCCACTCCCAACGAGCGCGGAACGCAGCGGCGCGCCGTACGGCCCACGGCCCGTCTCGGTCTTCGTCATGGTTGTCCGAGCCCTCGCGCCAGGCGCCGTCGGCCAGCTCGTGATCGTCGATGGTGGCGATCATCGGGTGCGCGGCGTGAAGGGCCTGGAGATCGGGATCGCGACGGTACTGCGCGAAGCGCTCCTGATAGTCGGCAAGCGTGCGACACTCATGGCGAGGCTCGAATGGACGTCCGATGTCCGCCCCGGGCGTCTGCGTCGCCGGCGGCGTGTTCGACGCCTCATAGACGTAGTCGCCGAGGTGCAGAACGAAGTCGAGGTCGTCGCGCTGGGCAAGCCGGCCGTAGACGTTGAAGTTGCCAGCGTTGAACTTGGCGCACGAGACGAAGGCAAAGCGAGCGTGCTCGATCGGCCCGGTGCCCAACGTGCGCATCCGTCCGCATGGCGAATGCTGGCCGCCTGCGTCGAAGCGATAGTGGTAGGCGGTACCGGGCTGGAGATCAGGGACGTCGACGTGGACCGTCCAATCGTGTTCGATCGTCGCTACAGCGTGACCTGTCGCGACGATGCGATCGAATTGGGGGTCCAGCGCGACCGTCCATGTGACGTCGACGGCTGGCACCGCGTGGCCGCTTATCCGCGTCCAGATGACGACCGCGTGGGCAGTGGGGGCGCCGCTTGCGACCCCGTGGACAAATGTGTTGCTCATGCTGTCGAGTAAGCCCGAGATTTGGCCGAACGGGGCAGAGCAGCGCCTACTCAATTCGCTGAACCCGATTACTCAGTCGCCCGCCGACGACTCAACCCTCAGGACACTCCGCCAAGCCGTCTCGGCGATGCGGCGACGTCGCCGGCATTGAGATGCGCCTGATCGGCAGCGATCCTGCCTCGGGCCCAACCAGCAGCATCGCTTCCGGTACGCACAGCGACGCCCGCGAGCGTGCCGAACAGCTCCGTCACAGATTCTTCGACAGCGCTCTCGCGCGCTACCAGCGCTGGCAGCAACGCTGGCCCCTGGGCCGTTGTTGCGGCCGACTCGACGTGCGCGGTGACTTCACCAAGGCGTTCATCGATCCGGGGGACGAACGACAGGAGGAACGACGAACGGAACGATCTACTGCGAGCGCGGCCGCCAGGTGGAGCCTTGGCGGCCTCGGCTCGCAGCGCGGCGTGAGACTGCACGAGCAGTGAGGTGAACAGCGCCTCCGCCGCCGCGACGTCGGAAGCAAAGCCGACGATCGAGCTCAGGCCGTACCGCGGGTGGTACACGGACTTGCATCGGGAGTGGTGCGCGACGCGCTGCAACAAGAGAGACTTGACGTCGGAGTAGGGGTCGTCGAGGGGCAAGCGGATCGTGATCGGGCGTTCATCGCGTGCGGACCGCGCCCACAGGAGTGCGCCGTCGATGGCATGCCTCGCCATCAACGCCTGCGCCTTGGCCGTAAAGGCTTCGGCTTCGGCCTCGAACGTCGTCGATTCAGCCTGAGCGAGCAGTGCGCGAACCTTCACCAGCACCGGATCGTCGACGCCTCTCGTGACGCCACGCGTGCGATCATCTGGTTGGGCGCCGGGCGGGGGCACGATCGTAGGAAGCGGTCCCGCCGCGCCGAGCACCGCTAGCAGGCGAACCACGAGCCGGATCAGGTCGAGACGATCGAGCCCTTGGCACGCTGCAAGGATGGCCAACCACCCCGTGTTGCTCTGGAGCCGCGGCAGCGCCAGCCCTCGGACCTGCTCGGCCCACCTTGGCGACAGCGTCGAGGGGACGCGGAGGGCGTGGTCAGCTGCAACGGCCGTGACTGCCAGCAGACCGACCCTCGTACCGCTCCGGCGAGCGAGCCGGATGAGCTCTGCGGGCTGCCATCCGTGCTGCCACAACGCCGCGACGATCGATAGCAACGCTGCCTCCGACTCTCGCTCGACGACATGCGGATCGATCTCGGCCAACGCTCGCAATGCCTCACGGGTGTCGGCGACGTTGCCACTCGTTACAGCGTCTGCAGCGTGACGGAGCAGCGCCCGTGCTTGGTCGCGCGGCGTGAACATCGAATCGAATCGCTGCTCTCCGCGTGGCGACGAGGACCGGCGCGCGTTCGGCTTCACTCGGCGTTTGGCCTTCGCGGCCCGGCGCTGCCTGTTGTTCGTTCCCATGTCAGCGAACGTACTCGGAGGGTGTCACACAGAGGTGAACACGCCACGCTGATGGGAACGGACTGGCGGCGATCACGACGTCCACGTCGTCGAACCGGTCGTGAGCTCGTGTAGAGACCACCAGTGGAACGCTTGATCGAACACGATCACGTCAAGGAGCAGAATGCCGTGTCGAGCGAGCCCCCGACGCAGTCGGAGAAACGCTCTGGCGTCATCCTCCGACACCTGATAACGATCCCCCAGCCACGGATGACGGGGTTCGATGACGAGCCAACTGCTCGGACATGGGGGCTCGACCGACACCTCGCGGCAGCGCAGCATGTCGGCCGGCCGCTTCGCAAACCGGTGCACGGAATCGAGACTCGACCCCTTCGAGGAACATCTGAACCTGCCCTCATCGTCGAGGTGCCACACCTCGGGCCATGTACGCCAGGCGACCACCGGGTCGAGTTCGGCGTAGTGCGCCACGTCCTGCGCATCACGAAACTGGAGCCCCTCGAACTGGGGAGGGGTCCAGTCGGACATGTCCTCGGGCCACCGCTGTTGGTAGGTGTGCATCTCGCGTCCTCTCCGTCGATCGTCTCATACGAGGAGACCGCAGGGGCCTCGAGACGGGGAACGCGCTTGGTGAGGATAGCGAACTGGCGAATTCCCTCCAACATCGAGGTGCAGCGAGCAGGGAGTGAGCAGCGCGGTTACCCGCTCGTCGAAAGCGCCATCACTTCGGCTCGCTGAGCAAGCCGCGGCTCACCGGAATCGTCGGTGCCGAGCTCGGCGGCGTCGCCACCGGCTCGAGGTCGCCCCAGCGGTGTCGTTTCATCCGGGTTGCCAGGGCGTCGACTTCGGGGCTCGTTCGGTTTCGAGGTCCGGCGTGTTCGTCCTGCAGCAGACGTTGTGGCGAATCGCCGTCGACAAATCCCAGATACGGGGCCCCATAGTCGTACCCGATCAGCCGTTGCAACCGCTCGGGGTATGTGCGGGCGATCTCGGGAGGGTTGGCGAGGTACTGGTTCTCCTCTTGTCGCAGCCAGGCGAGCGAGTACTGGAAGGCGAGGCCAGTACGCACGAGCGAACGCGACACGTTTGCTCCCCCACCGTGGATCGTGCCGCCGAGGTACACGAGCAACGAGCCGGCCGGCATCACCGCCATAAAGATCTCATCGACCGTCGGATCGCGTTCGTCGGCCCAGCGGTGACTGCCCGGCACCACCAGGGTGGCGCCGTTGTCCGCGGTGAAGTCGGTCAGCGCCCACATCGTCGGCATCAACATGGGCGGGCAGGGGTGCCGGAAGGGATAGAGATCTCCGTCACGATGCAGCTCTTGTGCCTTTGCACCGGGCAGCAGATGCATGATGCCCGAGTAGTTGAGCTGATATCGGACGCAATGCGGCTGCAGCACCGCGTCAGCGAGCGCCATCACCACCGGATGAACAGCCATCTCGCGCGCTGCAGCCGAACGGCGCAGCAAGCCGCCGAGCCGCTTGGTGCGGTCGCCGAGGAAGTCGGTATGGCCAGTCGGCGCGGCATCGATGTCGCCGCTCAGCTCGGCCAAGGCACGATCGGTCAGGTCAGGTGCGAGTCGTTCGACGATGACGTAGCCGTCGTCGAGCAATGCTTCGGCGACCGCATTCGCGGGAACATCCACACTCACGACGGACACGGCTCGACATTAGTAAGCCGCCGCGGCCTCCCAGGCACCTCGGTACGACCTCGCAAGACTGTCAATGGTTTCGTGGGCGTTGAGACCGCTCGGGTTGGGCAGGACCCACAGCTCCGCACCGCCGTACCGGTCGTCCTGGCGACCCTGGGCGGCCTTCGGTTTGGCGAACGCTTGCCGGTACGCCGTGACGCCGAGCACGGCGACAACTCTCGGCTTCCAGCGCCGCACCTTTGCGTCGAGCGCCACGGCGCCTGCGCGCAGTTCGTCGAGGCTCAACTCCTCGGCCCGAGCGCTTGCCGTCGGAACGATGTTGGTGATGCCGATCCCGAGCGCGAGCACCAGTTCGCGATCTGTTTCGCTCATGCCATCGCTGACATCAACCAAGGTCGGGGTGACGCCGGCTGCGTGCAGCGCCGGCCAGAAGCGGTTGCCGCGACGGGCGAAGTGCGCGTTGACGGCGGCGGTCCACAGGCCCGGGTTGATCCCGACGAACAAAAGTCGGACGCGATCGTCGATGAGGTCGTCCACCGCTTCGCCGTGCAATGCAGCAAGCACTGATCGAGCGAACTTCACCTTCTTCTAGTCGTTTTCGTCGTACTTCGTGTAGACCTGTTCGCTCGACTCGTCGTGCTGATACATCGTGTATACCTGTTCGCTCGGCTCGTCGTCCTGATACGAGTTCTCGCCGGCGTCGACAGCCGCGCCCTGGTCGGCATCGGTCGCGGGAGCGCTGGGATCCAAAGCCCCGCTCTCCCACGCGTTCACCACGTTCGGGTCTTCCCCGACATCCATCGGGCGAAGCCCTTGCCATCGGGTCAGCCACGCCCACACGTCGCCTTCGCCGGTGTTCACCAGGAGCTCTCCAAACACGGCGCGTCTGCGCTGTGTGCCGAGCTGCCCAGCCGCCCATGGGAGCCACTGAACCATGTCGGCCTCCAGCTGGCTCCACGTGCTGTCGACGATCGCTCGTTGATACACCATCACGAGGTCGTCGCGCAGCCAGTCGAGCTGCGGCACGATGGAGCGGTCGACGTCGGCGTCCCGCAGCGGTCGCATCGACTCGTCGACGCGCTTTTTCGCGTAGTCAGCCTGTTCCGGGGTCACCTGGACTTCATCTGACCCGATCGGGTCGTACTGGGACACGATGCTTGCTCCCTCCCCGCGGTTGCCACACACACCGCGACGCCGCCACGCTACCGCGGTCGCCAGACCGTCTCGACCAGGCGCGGGCTCGCGCTCTGCCGTCTAGAGGTTGGTCGCCCTCTCGGCGGCCTCGCTGTAGCGCCCGCCCTGCACTTGGATCTTGGACGCGGCGTTCTCGATATCGGTGAGTTCCTCGTCCGACAGCTCGACGTCGGACGACGTGTTGCTGGAGCTGAATGCCGCACCGGACCGTCGACTGCGGATGCAGGACCTCGGGCTGAGGGCGGTGTTGTCACGAACCCGCGTCAGCCGAATCGTCACCGAGCTCGAGCACGCCGGCCTCGTCGAACGACGCGCCGACCCTGACGATGGGCGGGCCACGCTCGCCAGCATCACCACCGCCGGTCGGCGCGCACTGAAGGAGGCTGCCCCCGTCTATCTCGCCGGAATCGAGCGCCACTTCACGCGCCACCTCACTCTCGCCGAACAGCGCGCCGTCGTAGCCGGTCTCCAACGGGTGATCGACGCCCACGACGCAGACACCGACCTCCGGCGATGACCGCGACCGGCGATCTGGAGATGATGGAGCGGCCTGGGCTGACGAAAGCCATCGACAACGATTCCCAAATGGTGCCAAAATTGAGAAGGGCGTATACCTGATGGCGTCATCGCCAGAATTGTAGGTGGATCATGTTTGTACAAGTCATTGAGGGCAAGGTGTCCGACAAGGCCGGATTGCACCGCCAGATGGACCGCTGGAACGCTGATGTTCGTCCGGGAGCTGCCGGCTTCCTGGGCAGCACTGGCGGCGTGACTGATGACGGCGTCGGCTTCGCCATCGCTCGCTTCGAGTCGGCCACGGCCGCCAAGGCCAACAGCGACCGTGTCGAGCAGGGCGAGTGGTGGTCCGAGACAGAGAAGTGCTTCAGCGGACCTGTCTCGTTCACGGACTCCGAAGATGTCGAGGAGTTCCTCAGCGGGGGCTCGAACGACGCCGGCTTCGTCCAGGTGATGAAGAACGCCAATGGCCCGGGGCGAGCCGTGGTGAAGGGTCTCGACGCGGGGTTCGAAAAGCATGCCAGCACGTTTCGCCCCGACCTCATCGGTGGGGTGCGGGTGTGGACGGGCGAGAACTCGACGGTCGAGGTGAACTACTTCACGAGTGAAGCAGCAGCCCGCGAGAACGAAGGTAAGGAGCCGCCACCCGAGCTGGCCGAGCTGTTCGCCCAGTACGCGGATGTGATGGCCAACACCGAGTTCCTCGACTTGCGCGAGCCCTGGCTCTACTGACAGGGCTCGGGACGGCGCCCGTCAGTCAGCGGGGTCGATGTTTACATTGAGGTGGAAGGCGTTGTCAGGGTCCCACGTTCGCTTCAGCGCGACGAGCCGCTCCCAGTTCGGTCCGTACGCGGCCCGAACCCGGTCGGGCTCGTCGGCGGTCATGTAGTTGGCGTACACCGCGTCGGCGGTGTAAGGCGCAACGGCCTCGAAGGTCGAACGGATCCAGGCGATGTTGACCTCGTCCTCGGCCGGGTCGAGCCACTCGCCGGTGAGTACGAGGTTGTAGCCGGGCTCGCGGTGCGGGTATGCCGTAGCCGTCGGGTCGATGCGGGTCACGGCGCCGTGGAAGTGCTCGATGACCATCCCGGTCATCGGCGACGGCACCCGTTCGAAGGCGTCGACGAGAACACCGATCACGTCATCGGAGAGCTCCTTGAAGAACGCTGATCGCCAGTAGTTGCGCGCGCCCTTGGGGAAGGCCTCGTCCAGGATCGTGTTCATTACGGGGTACGGCATGGGGCCGATCAGATCGACCAACGGAGTCCCGACCGTGCGCACCGGTGCGAGGAGACCCTCGCCGGTATCGATGTCACCACAGTGACATACAGGCACGGCGACGATCTTGTGGCCGGAGCCATCGGGCGCGTGGACGAGCCCGAAGAAGCTGACGAGCTCGTCGGGCGGGTCGGCGGTGACCTCCTGGTAGGCGGCGAACACCGGCAACGCTTCCGACAGCGGGTATGCGACGATCCCGCCGAGGATCGCGTCGAGCGGATGCGCCTCGAACTCGAGCGATGCGGCGATACCGAAATTGCCACCGCCGCCGCGCAGGCCCCAGAACAGATCAGGATCGGTATCCGCGCTGACCTGGAGCACCGTGCCGTCCGCGGTGACGAGCTCGACCGACACTAGGTTGTCGACGGCCATGCCGAAACGGCCCATCAGCCACCCGAGCCCACCGCCGAGGGTCAACCCCGCGACGCCGGTCGTCGAGACCACGCCGCCGGTCGTCGCTAGGCCGTGCTGATGGGTGGCCCGGTTGTAGTCATTCCACGTCGCGCCGCCCTGCACTCGCGCCCGACGCCGGGCAGGGTCGACGTAGCTGCCTCGCATCTTCGACAGATCGATCATCACGCCGCCCTCGGTAACGGCCTTCCCGGCGACGTTGTGCCCACCCCCGCGGGTCGAGATCTCGAGCCCTGCGGTCCGGGCGAAGCGAACCGCGTCGGCGATGTCAGCGGTGTTGGCGCACCTGGCGATGATCGCCGGCCGTTTGTCGATGAAGCCGTTGTGGACGGCCCGCGCTTCGTGGTAGTTGGCATCATCGGGCCCGATGACTTCCCCGGAGAACTGCGCTCGGAGCCCGTCGACGACATCGCCCGGCAGCGTGAGACTCATGATTCCCTCCTCGACAGAGCACGGGGCCCCCACCCCATGCCGGATGCGACCCTACGCCCTGCAACCAAGAAGAGAAAGGGCTGTCCGCAGGGCCGCCGCTCGTCACTCGGCAACTGTGACGAGAAGTCGCTGTGGCGACGGATTGGCATAGCCGCCGACGTTCCAGCTCGGTAGATCTATTTGCGCCTCACCGGCTGCATCTCGGGCGCGGCAGCACAGGATGTGATCACCGGGTGTCGGGGAATCCCATTGATACGTCCATGACTGCCACGCCCACGGGCCCAGTTCCTGGGGATGGACCTCGGCGTCGCCCCACGTCGCCCCTCCGTCGACCGAGACCTCGACGGAGTCGATGGGGCTGCGCCCGGACCACGCTCGACCGGTCAGCGTGGTCGGGCCGGAGCTCTGGAGGCGCCGACGCGTGTAGAAATCCGGGATCCCCGGCGGGATCATCAGCGCCCGGGGGCGCATTCTCGACATCGGTGTGCCTGGATCGTCGACGTCGGTCCGGAAGCGGTAGCTGTGTTCGTTTTGATAACCAGCAAAGGGTTCGGTCACCGCACTGATTCGGGTAAGCCATTTGACGTTCGTCATCCCGTACCAACCCGGCGCGACGAGCCGCAATGGCGCGCCGTGTTGTGGGAGCAGCGGTAGGCCGTTCATTTCGTAGGCGAGGACGACGTCCGGCCGGGATGCTTCGTCGCGCGAGCCCGCGTTCGTAGTTCTGTTCAACGCCGCCTTCGACACCACGGTCGAGCCCGGTGAAGACCACCTCGATGACGTCGCCGTCGACGCCGATCTCCTCGAGCAGCGACCTCATGGATACTCCCGTCCATACAGCGGTGCCCACAGCTTCCTGCAGCCATGGCTGGCTCAAGGGTCGAGGATCGAGAAGGGCACGGCCGTTGCCGGCGCACTCCATCGTCACGGTGACGCTGATCTGTGGCCGAGATCGCAATTCCTCGAGGGCGAGGCGACGCGGTCCACCCACCCGCCCACCAATCTCCAGCGCCCATGTCGTCGTATCCACATGCGGGATGTCGTAGTGGATCAGCAGGTAATGCAGACCCGCAGGTGTCACGGTGTAGCGCAGCGCTTCCAGAGGCAGTCCGTGGTTGCGCGTTGCGAGTTGCAGTTCCTCGTGCGTGACCCGTCCCGGCTCACCGAACATCGGGGCCGCCGATCGATGCCGAGCCCTGGAGTACGCCGCCCGCATGACGACTGACGCCGCTACGCCACACCCAAGGCGCTCCACGATGAGATCTCCCGCGCGATTGCGCGGCAAGTGGCGGCGGCTTCGGCGGGGTCGGATCGGACCGCGAGCCACACCCCGATCAGCGACACGGTCAGCATCGCGGTGCGCCGAGAGACTTGTTTCGGGTCCATCGCACCTACTGCAGCGGCATGTCCGAGGGTGTTCGAAAATGCGGCTCGCAAGCGGTTGATGAAGAGGGCCGCGTGCGGCGAGAAGGACGGATCACGCCCTGCGAGCTCCGCGATGGAGTTGATGTAGAGACAGCCCCGTTCGGCCTCGGGACGACGGAAGTAGTCGGCGAGCCCGCGAAAGAACGCGGCCGCTCCCGAAGGCCGGCTTCTGGCGTTTCGACCGGGCGGAGCCGCGGGTCGATGAAGCTGGTGACGTACTCGGCGAGAGCGGCGTCGAACGCTGCCCGCTTCGTGCCGAACGCGAGATAGAGGCTTGACCGGCTCAACCCGGTCGCGTTCTGAAGATCGTCGACCGCGGTTCCCTCGTAGCCGCATTCCCAAAACGCCTGCTTCGCTGCGACAGCGAGGTCGGTGTCGGTGTAGCCGCGTCGTCGAGGCATGTCGTCAGCGTACGCGTTCTGAACCGACTAGTCCAGAATGTTGGGCAGCGGACCAACCAGTCCCGTATAGTGGACTGGCCAGTCCAATTCAACGCCGAGGCGTGTTCGGCGTGTTCGCTCCGGGAGGCGCGAGAATGGCCTTGTCGTCCAACAATGCGCCCGTGCCTCACACGCAGAGTTTGCATCCATGATCGGCACGACTGATAACCGGTTGTTGATCGATCGCGTCGGACGCGACTCCGAAGCCCTTCTTGGTTACCAACCAGCTGAATTGCTCGGACGGTCAATCCTCAGTTTCGTGGATAGCGCGCAAGTGCCCGACATGTTCGGCGTCTTCGTGATTGCCCTCCAAAGTCAAGGAGGCGTCTCAGCGGCTGTTGCTATCCGCTCCAAGAACGGCCAGGTCCTGCAATGCGACGCACTTGTCGTTCCCCTGGTTCCCGCTCCCAGCACCGCGTTCGCCCTTGTTCCCGAGGAAGTCGGCATTGCGTCGGCGGCTGCGCGACATCTAATGCAGGGTGTCTGGGACGGCACCGGGCCTATCGACTTGTCGAGCGACCTCGCGACCGCACATGCCGAAGCCGAACTTCCAGGCGTCACCGCGCTCACGACGAGGGAGCGCGAGATCGTGCGCGGTCTCCTGTCGGGCGACCGGGTGGGAGCAATCGCCGACCGTCTGTTTCTGAGCCAGAGCACCATTCGTAGCCACTTGTCGTCGGTTTATAGCAAGCTCGGAGTGCACTCACAACAACAGGTCGTGAACCGCTTCCGTCTCACCGATGGTCACCCCAGGCCGCTCGTCGCAGATGGCGTCGGTCGAGGCGCCCGGACGTCACCAGGAGCGCCAGCAACTTGTGGGATTCAGGTTCAGCTCCGCGGCGGCCTTCAACCGGCCGGCGCGCCTGCTACCGACCGCGACCTCCAGCTCGGGAAGGTTGACGTTGGCCTCGACGGTGAGCCAGAGACTCGGCTGCCGTCCTCGCTCGCAGAAAACCCCGTTGTATCGGAGACGCAATGACACCGGGCGGGAGCCGGTGGTGGCCGTGGTCCTGCCGTCGGCCTGCCACGAGTCGACCGAAAGCAGCCGGGCCACGCGGGCAGAGAAGCCGACGCAACACCCCGTGTCGGGCTCGAGGACGGTGAAGTCGAGCGACGAGCCCAGCAGGTCATCGGTGATGATCAGCGTCCCGCTGAGAACTCGGGCGTTCAGGGCCTTGCTTCGCCAGCGGCCGGCTGCGAGGCCGAAGCGTTGCCCGCTACCGATCTCCCACGGCCCAACGGCGGGCGCCTGGACGCTGCCAATCGTGCGGATGAGGTCGGCGGCGGATCCCTTGCTTCGAGCAGGGTTCGATTGGTGAGGAGTTGGGTGCTCGGTGATCGTTGCAGGCATGTCGGGACTCCTTGTTCGCGGTCTCCTCGACTATGAGCCTCGACCGGGACGATGGAAATCGGCCAGTCGGCTGGGATTAACGCTGGATCAAAGGTGATCCAACCGGCCGGGAAGCTCTGCTCGGGACCGGATGTCGAGCTTGCGGTAGATCTTCGACAAGTTCCACTGGACCGTCTTCGGGCTGATGAACAGCTCAGCCGCCACCTCGCGGTATGTGCGTCCGGCGGCGATCAGCTCGGCCACCTTGAACTCCGTCGGCGTCAGGCCGTCAGAGGGAGCGCGGCCCCCCACCCTGGCCAGCTCGGCGGCGGCCTTCTCCACCCACAACGTCGCCCCGAGGCCGGCGAACGCGTCGTGGGCCGCGACGAGCGCAGCGCGGGCGCCGCTCTTGCGGCGGTGACGACGCTGCACGGATCCATACACCAGCAGCGTGCGCGCTCGCTCGAACGGTTGCCCGGCGCTATCTCCTGCAAGGACCGCGGCGAGCACTTCGCAAGCTTCGTCGAGCTGTCCCCTGGCGGCTTGCAGCAGGCCGCGACCACGCCCGGCGATCACCGCCAGCCATGGCCGCCGCAGCGTCGCCGCGAGCTCTTCGATCCGATCGACCAGGGTCGCCGCCTCGACGAGACGGCCCAGCGCGATCTTTGCCTCGATCGCATCCCCGTGGTATCGGAACATTGCGGGCTCGAGCAGTCCGGAGGTCTCGGCGGCCCCAGCCAGGTCCGTCAACGTGTGGTCGGCCGCATCGTTGCGGCCAAGGGAGAGTTCGAGGAACCCGCGCGTCGCCACCATCTCCAGGCGCGCCGGAATCACCCCGAACCGATGGGAGAGCTCGATCCCCTCGGCGATCAGAGCCAAGGCCGGATCGACGTTGCCGAGGTGCGCCTCGACCAGTGCTTCGATCGAGCAGGAGTAGGGGCGTTCGCTGACCTGACCGCTGGAGCGGGTCGCCTCCGAACACGCCCTCGCCGTCTGAAGGGCCTGCGTCCAGTCGCCTGACAACAGCTCGGTGCGCGCCAGATGGAAGAGGATGAATGTCAGCGAATGCTCATCCCCACGGTCGGCGGCTTCCCGATTGAGGGTGGCGAACCGCTCCCGGGCTTCGATCAGATGGTCGTCCCATTCGAGGAGCATCCCGTGGATCCAGTCCGGTCGGACCAGGATGTCCGCCCACGACGAGTCGGCCCGCCGGGCCATTCGTCCAACGGCCTCGACGGCGAGACCGCGCCCGGCAAGCGATCCGAGGAACTCGACGTGGGTCAAAGCCCCGGCGACGAGCAGCGGATCGCCCGACCCCTCTGCCAGCGCGAGCGCCCGGCGAGCGTGCAACTCCGCAGCGGCGTTACCGGATGACTCATGCAGACACCATGCGAGACCCTCCTCGGCCTCGACCTCCGCGGCGACGTCGTCGCCCAGATCGTCGAGCGCTCGCTGGAACGCGTCTGTGCCGGCGTGGAATCCCTCGATGTGGGCGACGACCCAGCCGAGCCGAACCAGCGATCGACCACGAATCGGCCCGGGAGACGCTGCGCTCGCAATGTTCTCCAACAGAACCCGGGCGCGGGCCACGTCGCCGGCCTCGAACAGGCAATCAGCAGCATTCAGTCGCCGCTCCCACGACGACGGCGCTTGATCGGCGGGAGTGAAACGGGCTGCTGCTTCCCACAGCTCGGCCGCGGCGTCGGGTGCACACCGTGACCTGGCCCGCATGGCGGAGGCGTCGAGGGCCGCGGCGACATCCGCGCCCGGGCCCTCAGCGGCGGCCGCGAGGTGCCGGCCGCGCTCCTCGAGATCTTCCACGACGTCGGCAAGGCGAGCGTGGAGGCGCCGCCTGTCGACTGTGGTCATCTGCGAGTACGCCGCGGTGGCCAGCAGTGGGTGCGTGAATCTGAGACGGTCTTCGTCGACCACCAGCACACCGGCCGCGCTGGCCGCACACAAACCATCGCCCACGCGGTCGTTCGCGACTACGGACTCTATGAGCGCCGTTGTCGGGCGGGCTGCCGCGGAGGCGGCCTGCACGACCGCGAGGGCTTCCGGGCCGAGCGCCAGCAACCGGTCAGCGACGACCTGTTGCAATGTCGCTGGGATCAGCAGTCCGACGCCGTCCTCGTCCACGACGTCTCCCGCGAGCATCGCCCTGCCCAGCTGCAGCGCAAACAGTGGGTTGCCGCTAGAGCTGCGACAGAGGTGGGTCATGGACCGCCGTTCCAACTGCCCACCGAGATGGCGACGCAGCAGGCGCTCGAGGTCGTCGGCGTCGAGCGCTGACAGTCGCAGACGGGTGACCGGCATCGCCCCCTCGTTCTCGACATCCCCTGGGAATACCGGACCGGAGTCAGCCCGGCGGGCAAGCAGCAGCCCTATCCGCTCGTTGCGCAGGCGGCGAACGGCGAACGCCAACACGCGCTCCGACGCGTGGTCCAGCCAGTGGACATCGTCGATCCCGACGACGACCGGACCGGACCGAGCGAGCGCGATGAGCACACCGAGGAATCCCAGGGCGACCGCCCGCGGAAGGAGCTCGTTGTCCTCTGGCTCCGCTCGTAGCAACGCCACCTCCAAGGCCCGACGCTGCGGCGCGGGCAGCTCGTCGAAGATGTCCTCCGGTACGTCGGCGAGAAGATCCGAGAGCGCGGTGAACGCCAGCTGCGCCTCCGCCTGAACCGGTCGACACTCGAGGATCCGCAGTGAGCGCCGTTCTGCGGCGTCGAGCCCCTCGCGCCACAGCGTCGTCTTGCCGAGACCCGGCTCACCCTCCAACACCAACATTGCCGGACCGTGGTCGAGGGAGTCGACGAAGGTGTCCAGGGCCCGCAGCTCAGCGCTACGACCGACAATGGGGTTCTCCTGACCAGGCGACTCCGCACCCGTCGACAGACCGGCCATGACGTCCTCCCGAAGTGCTGGCCGCCTCCACCGTACCAGGCCACCATGGACTCGAGTCATAGCCTTGCAGCCGTGACTCCTCGACTCTCCGACATCGCAGACAAGGCCGGGGTCAGCGAGGCCACTGTGAGCCGTGTTCTGAACGGTAAGTCCGGGGTTTCGGCACGGACCCGGCACACCGTCCTGAGCGCGGCCGACATCCTCGGTTACGCGCGGCCCACACAACTGCGCACCGAACGGGTCCGACTCATCGGTCTCGTCCTTCCCGAGTTGCAGAGCCCGATCTTCCCCGCGTTCGCGGAGGTCGTGGCGGGCGCACTCGCTCAACAGGGTTTTACACCCGTGCTGTGCACACGCATCGCGGGAGGCATCACCGAGTCCGAGTACGTCGATCTGCTGATCGCTCAACAGGCGTCTGGTGTGGTCTTCGCGGGTGGCCTGTACGCACAGGCTGATGCAAACCACGATCACTACGCGCGCCTCGCCGAACGCAACGTCCCCGTCGTGCTCGTCAACGCCGCGGTCGACAGCCTGCCATTCGCCACCGTTGCATGCGACGACGACAGTGCGGCCGAGCAGGCTCTCAACCACCTCGTTTCGCTCGGGCACACACGCATCGGCATGGTGCTCGGGCCGCTCGACCACATCCCATCTCAACGAAAGCTGTCGGCCGCGAAACGGGTAGCCGCCAGCGGCCGGCTCCAGCTCACCGACGACCGCATTGCCCGCGCCGACTTCTCGGTCGAGGCCGGCCAGGCCGCGGCCGCGGATCTGCTGCGCGACACCGGCGTCACCGGCGTCATCTGCGCGAGCGATCCGCTCGCGCTGGGCGTGATCCAAGCAGCCCGCCGGGTTGGGCTCTCCGTGCCAGCCGACGTCTCCGTCGTCGGCTACGACGACTCACGCTTCATGCGGTACATCGACCCGGCTTTGACGACAGTGCGGCAACCGATCGAAGCCATGGGTCGCGCCGTCGTCGATCGCATCGTCGCCCAGATCAACGGCCGCGCCGAGTTCGGCGGCCGGCTGCTTTTCGAACCGGAACTGATCGTGCGGGCCTCCACGGGCCCCGCCCCGAGCGACGCGCCCGGCTGAGGTCGCCGAAGTTGCGTGGCGCCCAGGTCGCTACGATCCGACGAAGCCGGCCTGATACGCCCACACCACGGCTTGTGTTCGATCCCGGGCCCCGGTCTTCGAGCAGATGCGCTTCACGTGTGTCTTCACCGTCTCTTGACCGATGAAGAGCTTCGCCGCGATCTCTGCGTTCGACAATCCTTCGCTGAGGCACTTCAGCACTTCGGCTTCTCGGTCGGTGAGCGGCACGACCAATGTCGACGCGGATGGACCGGTCTGATTGCGACTGGCCACGTAGGACAGCAGCCTTCTGGTCAACGCCGGCGAGATCAGTGCGTCGCCGACGGCGACAGTTCGAATCGCTTCGATGAGCTCCTCAGGCGTCGAACGCTTGAGGAGGAACCCGTCGGCACCGGCCTGCAGGGCATCGTGGACGATCTCGTCGAGATCGAACGTGGTGAGGACGAGCACCCTTGGCCGGGGCGGGTCCCATGAGGCGATCTCTCGCGTGGCGGTGATCCCGTCCTGGCCGGGCATGCGAACATCCATCAGCACCACGTCGGGTCGGGTGCTGGCTGCGAGGCGCACGGCTTCCTCACCGTCGGCTGCTTCGGCCACCACGGCGAGGTCGCCAGCGGACTCCACAAGCACTCGCATGCCTTGGCGAACGAGGATGTCGTCGTCGGCGAGCAGCACAGTGATCATGTCTGCTGCACCTCTCGCGCCGGTAGCGTCGCTCGGACCTGGAAGCCGTCCGGAACTGGGCCGTACTCGAGCTGGCCGCCTTCCAGCAGCGCACGCTCACGCATGCTGACCAGACCGCGCCCAGGAACGGGCGTGGGTGGACGAGGGCCGGCGTTGTGAACGGTGACGACGACCGATCCGTTCACTCGAGCGATCGACACCGAGCTCTGTCCCGACGGCGTGTGCCTGGCCGCGTTGGTGAGCGCCTCCTGGACGATGCGGTATGTCGCGCGCTCCGCGCTCGGCGCAAGGTGGATCTCGTCGAGAGACAACGTGACATCTCGCCCGGTGGCCCGGATGCGGTCGCACAATGCCTCGAGCCCGGCCATGTTGGCGGACACCGGCTCACCCCGGCTTCGCCGTCGACGGGGCGCAACACGCGCAGGACAGCGTCGAGCTCGCCCAATGCAACGCGCCCCACAGACTCGACGTGCTCCAGTGCTTCACGAGCGAACTCTGGGCGCTCGTCGAACACGTGACGGCCGACGCCGGCCTGCATCACCATGACGTTGATGGCGTGACCGAGGGAATCATGAAGCTCTCGCGCCAGGCGTGTGCGCTCCTCGAGCACAAGCCGTTCCATCGCAGCCTGGTGCTCACGGTCGTGGAGCTCGATTGTTGCACGCTGGGAGACGGCCAGCTCCCGCCGGCTACGGATGCCGTCGCCGAGCAACGCTGCGGCCAGGATCGTCACCCCGACGCCGACGAGCGTGACCGGATCGAACCTTCCCCGGTCGGCGATGGCATAGCCGGCCGCAGCGGCGGCCGCTGCGAGCACGGCCCAGAGACGATCCCTCCGCGACGACCGTGCGAACACCGAATACAGCGCAAGGAACACGGGGTACTGGACGACTCCCACCTGATAGCCGAAGGCCGCGTTGGCGACAACGAGGATGCAGCCGGCCAGAAGTGCGACTCGGGGCGCTGTCCGCCACCACCACATGGTGGCCGCTGCGACCATGACCAATACGACCGCCCCCGCATCTCCGTCGCGATAGCCAGTCGTGGAAGGCGATACCAGCACGACGAGAACGCCAACAAGCGCGACGACTCCCACGAGCGCGGCGTCGAGCATCCGAGAACGACGGGCGATCGACGGTTCGTCCGAGCCGAGGTTGGAGCGGGCGATGTCCACGCATCCATGATGCACCCTCCGAGCCCGGCGGTCGTCCCCCTGGCGCGGGATGAGGCATCCCTCTTCCGGGGGACCCGCTCCGGCGAGCACCTGCCGCTGTGGGCGATTCGAGGCGGGGCATACCATTGGCCGATGAGCGAATACCCGCATGGCGACCACTGATTCCATTGCAACGGCGGTCGCCCGAGCGGTCAGGGCCGAGCGCCTGCGCATCGTCGCCTCGCTGACACGGATCACCGGCGATTGGAACCTTGCCGAGGACTGCTTCCAGGACGCCGTGGAACGCGCCCTCGAGCGATGGCATGCCGACGGAATCCCCGACAACGCCGCCGCATGGCTCACCACGGCAGTGCGACACCGCGCCCTCGACGTGCTGTGGCGGCGCCAGACCGAGCACGACAAACTTCGAAAGGTGCAGGCGTTGGCCGAACTCGAACTGACCACCGACGCCGGAGTCGCTGCCAACCGCTACGGGGATGACCAGCTTCGATTGCTCTTCATGTGCTGTCATCCCGCTCTCGCCCTACCGGGCCGGATTGCGCTCACGCTGAAGACCGTCACCGGGCTGTCGACGCGGGAGGTCGCCCGCGCATTCCTCGTCAGCGAGGCCACCATGGGTCAGCGATTGCTGCGAGTCCGCAACAAGATCGCTCACGCCGGGATCAGCTTCCGCTCGCCGGAGCCGCACCGCTTGGCGGAGCGAACCGCCGATGTCTTGTTGGTGGTCTATCTGTTGTTCAACGAGGGGTATGCAGCCACTGAGGGCGAAACGTTCCGCGACGAACTTGCGCTCGAGGCGATCCGTCTCGCGGACCTCCTCACCGAACTGCTTCCCGACGATGACGAGGTACACGCGTTGCGCGCCCTGTTGTGTTGCCAGCATGCACGTCGCGCGCTCCAGTAAGCGACCTCCCGGCTACTACCGGCTCCAAGCGGAGATCGCGGCGCTCCACTCAGCCGCGCCAGACGCGGCATCGACCGATTGGGACGGCATCGTCGCGGCCTACGACGCGCTGCTCGAGCTGCACCCCTCCCCCGTCATCTTTCTCAATCGGGCCATCGCGGTCAGCTTTCGAGACAGCCCGGAGGTCGGATTGAACCTGCTCGCTGAAGTCGAGGCCACCGGTGATCTCGAGTTCTACCCGCTGTTATCTGCGGTCCGGGCTGACCTTCTCCGCCGGGCCGATCGTCGACAGGAAGCAGTCGTCGCCTATCACCAGGCAATCGACCAGGCCGGAACGGACGTCGAACGGCGATTCCTCCAACGTCGATTGGGAGACTGCTGGAGTAAGTCGCCTCTTCGGGGATCTCGGGACTGTGTGACACCCTTTTGCGAGGATGGGTGGATGAAGGTCTGCGAGGTCCAAGAGCTGGTGGGACGGGTGGCGGCAGTCGACGCCGACTGTGCTGATTGGGCCGTGTTGCACGCCGCTGTTGGCGAGTTGCGGCGGTTGAAATCGTGGGTTGAGGGGCGCGAGGTGTTTCTGGCCGGGTTGGTGGCGAAGGTGTCGTCGTTCCCGGAGAAGTCGTTGGCCGAAGCCGGGCGGAGCAGTTTGCGTGAGGGTGAGCAGGTGATCAAACGCTCCGAAACGGTCGAGCAGATCCCGACGCTGGGGACGTCGCTGGAAGCCGGGCGGGTCTCGGGCGCCCATGTCGATGTGTTGACTCGCGCCTTGGCCCAGTTGCAGCCGGCGACACGCCAACAGTTGGTCGATGACGCCGCGAGTCTTGTGCACGCCGCCGAGAACACCACTCCGGATGAGTTCGCCCGCACGGTCGGCGCCCAAGCGCGACGCCTGGAACGCGACAGCGACGGCCTGGAACGATTGGAGCGGCAGCGGCGGGCGGTCAGGTTCGATTCGTGGGTCGATCGCGCGACCGGGATGGGGCGCTGGTCAGCGACGTGGGATCCGGAAACGATGGTCCGCTTGGAGAACCTGATCGACGCCAAAGTCCAAGCCCTGTTCCACGACACCCAACCCGCCAACTGTCCAACGGATCTGTTGGCCAAGCAGTCGTTCCTGCGTGCTCACGCCGTGCTGGCTCTGCTCGACGACGGCGGTTGCCGGTTGGGTCGACCAGAGATCGTGGTCGTTGTCGATCACACCCACCCACAGCCGGACGGGCGACCATTCATCGATTGGGGACTCCCGGTCGATCTCCCCGACCGGGTGCTGGACGATCTGGCCAGCCGGGCCGACAGCTTCACCGTGGTGGTCCGTAACGGGGTGATCATCGACGCCCCCGGCGAACTCAACTTGGGCCGCACCACCCGGATCGCCAACCGGGCGCAGCGGCGTGCGGTGGGGGCGCTGTATGCGACGTGTGCGGTCCCCGGCT
>JANMRB010000310.1:0-19957 GCA_031370825.1 Ilumatobacteraceae bacterium | reverse complement strand
CTCGGTGGTGTGGCCGCCGGTCGTGTGCACATTGACACGCCGAGCCCACTGTCGTTCCCCAGAAAGCAGGTGGCCGGTGGCCGCGGAAGCTCTCGAACAGTCGATGCTCGAATCCAAGGACAAAGAGCAGCTGCTCGCAATCGCCCAGGCATTGGGCATCAAAACCACTTCGCGCGCCGCAAAGGCAACGTTGATCGACAAGATCCTCGAGACCACCGGCGGCGGCTCGTCCGTTCTCGCGGCAGCGCCCGCAACCAATGGCCGTGCGACGAGAGCGACGAAGGAGCCCGCCCGGGCCCCTTCACCTGCAGCGGACGCAGCGGAGGTCTCGGACGCACCAACCGACGCCCTTGCACCGGCGGCGGACGATCAGCAACCGGCGCCCGTCGAAGCAGACGTGATCCTCGGCCCCGATGGCGAGCCACTTGCCGATTGGGAGATCGCTCTCATCAAGTCGGGTGAGGTAGCTGTCACCGATCTAGCCGTGTCTCCAGCCGCGTCCGCATCAGCCCCTGGTTCCGCGACATCGCAGTCGACCGGCGGCGATGGCGATGATCCCGACGGTGAAGGCGATGGCGAGAGCCGTAACAGCCGCAGGCGCAGGCGGCGGCGCAACAAGGGACGTGGCGATGGCCCACAGGGCGGCGACCAAGAGCGGTTCGAGCGTCCGGATCGCCCCGATCGCGTCGACGAAGTCGGTCCGCCGATCAGCATGGAGCCCGTCGACGTGTCGGGCTACCTCGATCTGCGCGACGAGGGATACGGGTTCCTGCGAGTCAACGGATACCTGGCCAGTCGTGACGACGCATACATCCCTGTCAAGTTGACGCGACAGTACGGGTTGCGCAAAGGCGACTACGTCACAGGGCTGAGCCGGCCCGCAGGTCGCAACGAGAAGAACCCGGCGATGCTGGAGATCCACTCCGTCAACGGCGGCGACCCCGACAAGGCCAAGACCCGGCCACGGTTCGAGGACCTCACAGCGTTGTTCCCCGACGAGAAGTTGCGCCTCGAGAACTCCTCGGATCCCAACAACATGACGGCACGAATCATCGACCTGATCTCGCCGATCGGCAAGGGTCAGCGCGGCATCATCGTGTCGCCCCCCAAGGCCGGCAAGACCACCATCATGAAGACGATCGCCACCTCGATCGAGCACAACCACCCCGAGGTGAAGCTGATGGTCCTGCTGATCGACGAACGGCCGGAAGAGGTCACCGACATGCGTCGCACGGTGAAGGGCGAGGTCATCTCGAGCACCTTCGACCGACCCAGCGAAGAGCACACCCACGTCGCCGAGCTCGCGATCGAGAAGGCCAAACGCCTGGTCGAACAGGGTGAAGACGTCGTGATCATCCTCGACGGCATCACCCGCCTCAGCCGCGCGTACAACCTGGCAGCGCCGGCCAGCGGACGCATCCTGTCGGGCGGTATCGACGCCGGAGCCCTCTATCCGCCGAAGAAGTTCTTCGGTGCGGCTCGCAACGTGGAAGAGGGTGGTTCGTTGACGATCCTGGCCACCGCGCTCGTCGAGACCAACAGCCGCATGGACGATGCGATCTTCGAGGAGTTCAAGGGCACCGGCAACATGGAGCTGCGCCTCGATCGCAAGCTGTCCGAGCGGCGCATCTACCCGGCGATCGATGTCGATGCATCGAGCACCCGCCATGAAGAGCTCCTGTTCGACCGCAAGCAGTTGCAGATGGTGTGGAAGCTGCGGCGCGTCCTCAGTGGACTCGCCGCCGACGGCAACGCTGCCCCCGGGCTCGAACTGCTGGTCGACCGCCTGCGCACGTTCCGCACCAACGACGAGTTCCTCAACGAGATCGGCAAACAACCCGCTATGTGAGTGGCGTAAATGACCGGTAATCCGGGGTGCTCTCCCGATACACTGACGAGCGATTTCGACGGAGAAAACCATGAAAACAGATACCCATCCCACGTACAACGACACCACGGTGCGCTGCAGTTGCGGCAACACTTTCATCACCCGCTCTACCCGAGCGGGTGACCTGCAGGTGGAGCTGTGCAACGAGTGCCACCCGTTCTTCACCGGCAAGCAGAAGCTGGTCGATACCGGCGGCCGCGTCGAGCGCTTCAACAAGCGTTATGGCGAGCGCAAGTCCAAGTAATCCGTATCTTCAGATGACGACCCGGTCCGATGCGACCGGGTCGTTTCGCGTCATGGCTCGTGTCGGCTTTACGAGTTCGTGACACACCGGCCCTCAAGATGCGGCACCGCGTTACCGATGACGTAACGAGCATCGAGTGAAGGAGCAAGTTGCGTGGCCGTATCGGACGACGACCTCGCCCACCTGTTGAGGCGAACGGAGTTCGTAGTCCGCCCAAGCCGCCTCGCTGAGCTCAAGACCCTCGACCTCACGACCTACGCCGCGGCGGTCGAGAACGTGCTCAACATTGCGTTGAACGGCAGCCCCGGGCTGCCAGCGGAGTTCCAGAGCGAAGGCCCGAACGGCTGGGACCAGTACGTATCCGCCTGCTCGTTCTGGATCAACAACATGGTCACCAAGGTCCGCCCGTTTCAGGAGAGGATGACCCTGTTCTGGCATGGGCACTTCGTCAGCGCGTGGTGGGACGTCGGCAAGGGCTTCCACCTGATGCAGCAGACGCAGATGTATCGCGACAACGCACTCGGCAACTTCCGCATCCTCACCCAGAACATGGCGATCGATCGGGCGATGCTGGTCTACCTCTCAAACGCGCAGAATGTGAAGGGATCACCCAACCAGAACTTCGCCCGCGAGCTGATGGAGCTGTTCACCCTCGGGGTCGGTAACTACACCGAAGGCGATGTCGAGGCGTCGGCGAGGGCGTGGACCGGGCACAACGCCGATTGGCCCGACTACGAGTACCAGTTCCAACCGACCAGGCACGACACCGGGATGAAGACGTTCTTCGGAACAACCAAGAACTGGAACGGTCCGGAGATCATCGACGAGATCCTTCTGAACAACGCCGCCAAGAAGCAGATCGCAGCGCGCTACATCACCAAGAAGCTGTGGGAGTTCCTCGCTCATCCCGGCGCGCCGACTGCGGTCCTCGATGCCATTGCACCGGTCTTTGCCACCGACATGAATCTGACGAACCTGGCGCGGCTCATACTCAACCGGCCAGAGTTCTACAGCACGGCGGCCAAGCAGGGGCTCGTACGCACACCGATCGAATACATCGTCGCTCTGTGCTACTACACCGGGCTGACCGCGGATGACCTCGGCGTGTCGTGGCGCGCCGACTCGACCGGTCAACAGATGTACCAGCCGCCGAACGTCGCCGGTTGGAAGGCGAACGCATACTGGCTCAACACCAGCGCGCTTGCGGGCCGCGCCGACTTCGCTCGTTCGGTCACGTGGCAGCTCCGCGCGAACGGCGGCTTCGACAACCTCTACACGATGACGGCGGCCAATGCCGTCGACTACGTGGCCGGCTACTTCGGCATCTCCCCGCTCTCGGCAACGACCCGTACGGCGCTGATCAACGCCCGCACTGCAGAGCCCAACAAGTGGTGGGCCGCCACGAACCTGCTGACCATGACCATGCTCGCACCCGAATTCCACATGGCATGAGGAGATGACGATGCTCGATCCAGACATCTCCACAGCGGATGCGCTTCGCGTGCTTTCGCAACCCGGTCACCTCGGAGACATCGACGGACCTAACGGCTGGACACGCCGCAAGTTCCTTCAGGCTGTCGGCGGTGGCCTGCTCGGTGGGGCTGCTCTCAACGCCTTCGGAGACCGCCTCGGTCTCGGTCGTCTTGGCTTCGATCTGCCGGATGCGTTCGCCAACCCGCCGATCGGAGCTCACGACGGAATCGTCGTCAACATCGTGCTCTACGGCGGCAACGATGGACTCAACACGGTCGTTCCGTACACCAACGGCCGGTACTACGACGTGCGCGGACCGAGCAACGGGAACCTGGCGATTCCTGCCAGTCAGGTGCTGCCCCTCGACGACACCTTCGGCCTGCATCCCAGCCTCGGCTACACCAAGCGGCTGTGGGACGCGGGGCAATTGGCAATCGTGCACGGTGTCGGCTACCCCAATCCCGACCTCTCCCACTTCACGTCGATGGCGATCTGGATGAACGCGAGGTTTGGGGTCGGCCCCGCGAGCACCGGCTGGATCGGCCGGTGGCTCGATGGTCAACCCGCCGCCACCGCCGATCTGATGGCGGCGACCATCGGTTCATCGGTGCCGTTGCATCTGCTCGGCGCGGTACGACGAGCCGTCGCGGTTCCACGGAACGGTAACGGCATGTTCGGTACCGGGACAGACCCTGCCGAGATCCGGATGTTCAACGGCTTGCGCGCCCTGTCCACCCCGGCCGGGCTTGGGCCGTGGCACGACATGTTCGCAAACGTCTTGAAGACGCAACTCGATCTCGCCAAGGACGTGGCGCCGGTCTATTCGCCGGCACCCACCGGTGACGAGTTCGTGCAGAAGATGACGGTCGCGGCCCGGTTGATCAATGCCAACCTCGGGTTCCGCGTACTCGACATCGGCCTCGACAGCTTCGACACGCACGACAACCAGCCCACCAATCATGCCGACCTCCTGACCCAGTTCGACACCGGACTGGCGACGTTCTTCTCGACGCTCGATTCGAGCTACTACAGCCGCGTGACGGTGGTGACGATGTCGGAGTTTGGTCGCACGCCGTACTCCAACGATTCGGCTGGTACCGATCACGGAACAGCGAACGTGCAGTTCGTCATCGGGCCGAACGTGAAGGGTGGCCATTACGGCCAGCCGTCCTCGTTCGCCACGATCAATGATCAGTGGGACCGGTTCGACATGACGACCGATTTCCGAAACGTGCTCGGCACGGTGATCGACGGATGGATGGGTGGCGGCGCCTCGACGATCCTCAACGGACAGTTCGAGAACCTCGGCTTCTTCCAAGTCGGTCCGGGCGATCCGCCTCCCAGCGGCGGCATCCCGCCGTTGATCAATCCACCCTCCAGCCCGACCGAGTTCGTCTCGATGAACCCGCAGCGTCTGTTCGACACTCGCGATGGAACTGGCGGTCGCCTCGGTCCTCTCGGTCAGGGCGAGTCCTGGCCCTTCTCGATCCGCGGGCAGTTCGGCGTTCCGACGGAGGCAATCGCTGTGGCCATCAACCTGACCGCGGTTGACGCGACGGTTCCAACGTACGTCACGGCGTGGCCGGGTGGTCAAGACCGACCGACGACGTCGAACCTCAACCCGGTTCCAGGGATGGCCGTGCCCAACCTTGCGATCGTTCGTCTCGGCAGCGCAGGCGACGTCAACTTCTTCAACAACTCGGGCAGCGTGCATCTGCTCGCGGATGTCGTCGGCTACTTCCGCGATGGAACGTCGGTGGGGATGATGCCATTGGCCCCAGCCCGACTGCTCGACACGCGCGACGGCACGGGCGCGATCGGCCAGGGAGAAGTGCGTGATCTGCTGGTCGCCGGGCGCGAGGGAGTGTCGGCAAATCCGCAGGCGGTAGCACTCAATGTCACCGTCACAGGACCGACCGCCGGAAGCTTCCTCACTGTGTGGCCATCCGGCGAAGAAAAGCCGTTTGCGTCGAGCGTCAACATGGTGCCGGGCCAGACGGTGCCGAACATGGTTCTCGCCAGAGTGGGCTCCAATGGCATGGTCAGCATCTACAACAACACAGGCGCGACACACGTCGTCATCGACGTGCTCGGCTGCTTCGACGCGGACGCCAGCGGTCGTTACGTCGCTCTGAGCCCCCGTCGCGTGCTCGACACCCGCGACGGGACCGGTGCGCCCGTTGCAAAGGTCGGCCAGGCGCCGCTCCCGGTGAGCCTGCTCGGCAGGGGTGGGGTGCCGTCCAGCGGGGTCAGCGGCGTCATGTTGAACGTCACCGCCGTGGCTCCCACCGCAAACACGTTCGTCACGGTGTATCCGAGCGACAGCGACCGTCCACTGGCGTCGAACCTCAACGTGACGGCCGGACAGGTGATCCCCAACATGGTCCTGGCTCGGGTCGGCGCCGATGGGGCCGTGATGATGTTCAACAACGGCGGCCTGATCGATCTGGTCGCCGATGTCGTGGGGTACTTCACCGACTGAGCTCGGGTGGCACTCGCTAGCGTTTCGACGATGGTCGACGAATCACGCCGAGGTCGTCTGCTGGCCATCAAACTCGCGGCGCTGGCTAGCGATCACGGCGCTGGAAGCGGTCTGGAAACCGTCACGTTCGCGCTCGGCGCGGCGGCAAGAGATGGCGATGTGGGATGGGTTCTGCTCGATGATCGGCCGCAACGGGGTCTCGGCCCGGCGTTGGCGTGGGCAGTGCGTGCCGGCGTGGATCGACTGCAGGTCCTTGCGGAGCAGGGGACCGGAACACTCGCTCGCCGTGCAGCGGCCTTTCGCTTTCCGATCGACGTGTGGCATGTTGCCGAACGGGTGCTGCTGCCGGCGATCGCCGAGCCGCTGCCGTCGCAACCGGACGTAGCCGCTGCCCACGATGCGTTTCGTTCGTTGATCGAAGAAGGCGGCGCGACGGCGGTTGTCGAGCACGGCGTGTTGATCGGCGAGATCCGCGGCCTCGAAGTCTGCAGGGTGGTGACGGACGAGTTCACGGGCAATGCGAGGCTCGAGGTGGGGATCGGTCAACATGACCGGGAGGCGTTCCAGATGATTCACGGCGATGTGCCCACGATCGAAGCGCTGGCAAAGGTCGTCGCAGTCGTCAGCCCGCACCGTCAGGTCGGCGCCGACCCGCATCCCTTGAACCGGCTCGGTCGAGAGCAAGCGTTGCGCGCCAGGTTGATCGACGATCCGGCGCTGATCGGCGCAACCCGAGTCGAAGCGATCGCGTCCCCGCTGCCACGCGCGAACTTGAAGGACCCTCGGCCCTCAGTCGCCAACGCAACCATCGACGGCCGCCCCGTGACGATCGTCATCAGTGGCGGCGTGGATCTCGACCTGGTGCCATTTGCGACGGACGCCCGCCTGGCAACGGGAGATCCGACTCGCATCGTCCTGGCGCCGCGCGACGTAGTGCCGATCCAGACCGAGATTGCGGGTCTCCTCCACGATCCCATGCCGGTCGTTCCGATCGGCTGAGGACGTAACCTGCTCGCTCGGTGTTCGAACGACTGGCGTCCCTGGAAGATGAGTTCATCTCACTGGAGGTGAGCCTCAGCGACCCCGAGGTGCAGGCTGATCACGCCGCGTTGCGTCGCGTGTCCAAGCGTTACAAGGACCTCACGCCCGTCGTCGAGTGCCTGCGCGCCCACCGCGAACGATCGGCCGATGCCCAGGCAGCTCTGGAGCTGCTTGTCGACGCGTCCGAGTCGGATCGGCAGATGTTGCGGGCAGAGCTGGCCGAGACGGAAGCGGAGTTGGCCGATCTCGAGGAGCAGTTGCGCTTGCTGATGCTTCCAAAGGACCCGAACGACGGCAAGGCAGTGATCATGGAGATCCGCGGGGCGGAGGGTGGCGAGGAAGGAAATCTCTTCGCCGGCGACCTCTACGAGATGTACCGCGGGTTCGCTGCACTGAAGGGCTGGACGGTCGAGGTGCTCTCGCACGACCCCAGCGACCTCGGCGGGATCAACCTCGTGACGATCCTGATCAACGGCGATACGGCGTGGAGCCGGTTGAAGTTCGAAGGCGGCACGCATCGCGTGCAGCGTGTTCCGGCCACCGAGAGCCAGGGTCGGATCCACACTTCCTCCGCAACGGTTCTGGTGCTTCCCGAGGCCGAAGAAGTCGAGGTCGAGATCGATGACCGCGATCTCGAGATCGACGTGTACCGAGCCAGCGGACCCGGCGGCCAGGGCGTCAACACCACCGACTCCGCGGTGCGGATCACGCACAAGCCGACCGGCGTGGTCGTTGCAATGCAGGACGAGCGCAGCCAACTACAGAACCGGGCACGCGCCATGCAGGTCCTGCGGGCCAGGTTGTTGAAGCTGGCTCAGGATGAGCAGGAAGCAGCGATGTCGGTCGAGCGCCGTTCCCAGGTCGGCAGCGGAGGTCGCGGCGAGAAGATCCGCACCTACAACTACAAGGAGAATCGCGTGACGGACCACCGCATCGGGTTCACCATCTACCGCTTGCAGGAAGTGCTCGCCGGCGATCTCGACGACGTGGTCGATGCCCTTGCCGCCGATGAACGGGCCCGCCAACTCTCCGGCGATGAGTGACGGCACGCTCAGCTGGGGTGCACTGTGGGACGAGACCGCGGCTCGCCTCGGTCGAGTCCAGGCGCGCTGGATGTGCGAGGTGGCATCGGGACTCGACGGGGATGAGTTCTTTGCAGTCCTCGACGAACCGGCAACCAACCGCTGCGTGGCCCATCTCGACTCGATGCTCGCCCGGCTGGCCGCTGGTGAACCATTGCAGTACGTGCTCGGTCGATGGGGCTTTCGCCATCTCGATCTGATGATCGATCAGCGGGTGCTGATCCCTCGACCCGAGACAGAGACCGTGGTCGAGATCGCGTTGGGACTCGCCAGGTCGATGGATCTTCCGATCGTCTGCGCGGACCTCGGGACAGGAAGCGGGGCAATTGGCCTGTCGCTGGCCACAGAACTGCCCTTCGATGGGGTGACCGTGTGGATGACGGATCGATCATCGGACGCCCTCGATGTGGCCAGGGCGAACGCGGCGGGCATTGGTCGGGCGGGTGCCAACGTGCGGATGGCCCAGGGGACGTGGTTCGACGCGCTGCCCGTCGAGTTGCGTGGCCGATTGGCGATCGTGGTGTCGAACCCGCCCTACGTCGCCGCCGGTGATCGGGAGCTCGAATCGATCGTGCGCGACTGGGAGCCCCCGATCGCGCTGTTCGCCGGCACAGACGGTCTCGATGAGATCCGTCAACTCGTGGCCGACGCCCCGCTGTGGCTCCGACCTGGTGGCTGGCTGGTCATCGAGATCGGCGCATCGCAAGGCCTCCGCACGGACGATCTCCTTCGCGACGCCGGCTTCGAGGAGGTTTCGATCAGCAATGACCTCAGCGACCGTGATCGGATCGCAGTGGCGAGGTGGCCCGCGACCGGGGAGGCGAAGTGGCTAGGCGAAACGGGCAGCGACTTGGCCGAGGAGTGATTCCTCTTCGGGCGCGATGTCGTGATCCACATCGGCCACGTCGCGCGCCGCGGAGAACAAGGAATGGCGCAGGACCGAGCTGGCAATTCGGCCGTCGATATCGTCGAGAAGCGTGTCGGTCTCGTGAGCGGCGACCGCCGCGCGCACCTTCGCCATGGCTTGGCCGAGGTATTGATCGAACGAGAACGTCGACGACTCCCATCCCGAGTCGTCGCTGATGCTGCGGATCTCGTCGAGCTCGTCATCGGAGATGTGGCGATCGGTGATCATTACCAGCAGGAGCAGTTCGATCACGGCTTCGTGTTCACGGTCGGCCGTGGCATGCACGGAGACATGCCCGTAGAGGTCGCGCAGTCGGTTGTTCATCGAGAGCAACCTAATCGCTGGCCGGCGCGACGAACCGCCGTAGGAAGTCGAGCTGATGAAGCAGCATGTTCTCCGCCACCACTTCTTGTGGCGTCATGTGGGTTACGCCGACGAGGGGCAGCACCTCGTGGGGCTTTCCCGCAGCCAGCAGTGCCGATGAGAGCTGCAAGGTGTGCGCGGCCACGACGTTGTCGTCGGCGAGGCCGTGGATCAAGAGCAGCGGGCGGGTGAGCAAAGCGGCCATCGGCAGCAACGACGAGTTGGCATACGCGGTGTCGTCGATCGTCGGGTCTCCGAGGTAGCGCTCCGTGTAATGGGTGTCGTACAGACGCCAATCAGTCACCGGCGCTCCGGCGATCGCGGCGTGGAACACGTCGGGTCGGCGCATCACCGCCAGGGAGGCCAGGTAGCCGCCGAAGCTCCAGCCCCTGATTGCGACGCGGCCCAGGTCGAGCGGGTAGTCGTTCGCGGCTGCGTGCAACGCGTCGACCTGGTCCTCGAGGATCGGTGACGCCAGGTCGAGGTGAATCGCCCGTTCCCACTCGGCGCCGCGTCCCGGGGTGCCCCGACCGTCGATGATCACGACGGCGAAGCCTTGGTCGGCGAACCATTGGGACAATACGTACCTGCTTCGCGAAGCGAGGACGTACTGCACGTGGGGACCGCCGTACGGGTCGAGTAGCACGGGCAGAGGCGAGCCGTCGTGATCATGGGGCAACAGCACGGCCGTCGCCAGTCGCCGCTCGCCGTAATGATGAATGGCGACGTTGGGATCGATCAATGGCGTCTCGACGAATGACGTCAGCGTGGGGCCACAGAGCACCGTGGTGGTCGAACCGCAGGCATCGAGCGAGGCACTGCGAATCACAGTTGTCGGTCCGCCCACCACAGCCGAATGGACACCAGCTCCATCACTGATGTGAACCAGGCCGTCGTCGTTCCATTGCCAGACGTCTTGCACCGTTGCGTCGTCGGGGTGGTTGGCGTGGATCAGTACGGCGTTGCCGCGCACCGCGGCGATGGAGCGCACCTGGAGATCGGTCGGGGTCACCGGCTGCCCGTCGATCATCAGTCGGCGAAAGCCGTCGCGATCTGCGGTCATCACCAATCGGCCGTCGTCGAGTTGGTCTGGCGTACCCGGAACGAGCTCGACCCAATGATCGTCGTGATCGGCAAAAATAATTGCGGTGTCGCCGGTCGTCGGGTTGGCCTCGAGCACCTGCACGTCGCGCTGGTCGCGAGACTGGACCGCAACGAGCAACCGCTCGTTCGAAGCCCAGTGGACGGCCGTGAGGTACGGGAACCTGTCGCGGTCCCAGGCCATGTCGATGCTCCCGCCGTTGAGGGCCAAGACATGCAGTTCAACGACAGCGTTGGGAGCTCCAGCAGCGGGGTAGCGAATCTCGCGAGGCTCTTCGTCTGGCGCAGCCGCGTCCGCGATGAACCACCGCTGGACAGGCGACAAGTTGACACGGCACGCCGCAACCGCCGAGCCGTCGGGGCTCCACCAGTAGCCGCGATACCGATGGAGCTCCTCGCCGGCGATGTAATCGGCGGATCCCCAGGTCACCTCGGGGTCCTCGTCGCTGGCCAGTTCCCAGCTCGTGCCGTCGAGCTCGGCGATTCGCAGGGCGTTGCCGCAGACGTATGCAAGTCGTGCGGCCGTTGGGTCGGGCCGGGGATCGAACACGGGTCCATCCACGGTCAGCTCACGGGCGACACCACTGATCAGGCCGGCGATGAACAGCCGGCCCGCTAGCGGAAAGGCGACGACCCTGACGGCAGCATCGGTCGCAAACGACGTCACACCGGATGCCGTCTCGCGCATGCGTTCGCGGCGCACCCGCTCCTCTGTCGGGATGTCGTCGGGATCGATCTGGTCCAGCAGGACGAGTGGATCAGCTACCAATCGCTCGACGCCGGTGGTGACGTCGAGCATGTAGAGACAGTTGATCGGATCGTCGCCGGAGCGGCTGCGGATGAATGCGACCCGCTGACCGTCCGGGGAGACGACGAGGTTGCGCGGCTCACCGAGGCTCAGTCGGCGGGTGCGCGCGTACTGGCGCGGAAACGAATCGGTCGCGGGTTGGGCGGTGGTCGTCTCGGGCCTCACGGCGTCACCATGATCTTGGCGTGCTCCTCAGGGTCGGCAAGGTCGACGAAGGCCTGGGGGATGCCATCAATGCCGACCGTCGCTGTCAGCCATGGAGAGAGATCGACCTTGCCCTCGGCTATCGACGTCAGCGCGGCGCCAAATTCAAGAGGGTCGTAGCCGAACGCGAACTGCAGGCTCAACTCGCGCCCGATACCCAGCATCGGGTGGAACCGGTCCTCCTGCATGCACGCTCCCACAACCAGGATGCGCGCATCTTTCGGAGCGATCCGCATCGCCTGATCGATCATCCCAGGTACGCCGACAGCTTCGAATATCACGAGCGTGCGCGTTCCGTCGGCTTTTCGCCACGCCTCGATGGCAGGTGTCGAGCGAGGATCGACGACCACGTCGGCACCGAGTTGTTCGGCCAACGACCTCCGCTTGCTCGAGTAGTCGGCCGCGACGACCGGGCCGATGCCGCGCCGCTTCAACTCGGCAATGCAAGCCAGGCCAACGGGACCGCAACCGAGGACGATGGCACTCTCGTTGTTGGTGATCCTGCTCTTCGCGACGGCGTGCACACCCACTGCAAGTGGCTCGGTCATCGCCACGATGTCGGGGCTCAATCCCCCCGGTGCCTTGATGGCAACGAGCTCGTTGAGGACCATGAGCTCGGCGTAACCGCCGTTGTAGACGTTCGAAAAGCCGACGGCATGCAGCCCCGTCGCATCGAACGCCACCGGCAAGCTGACCACGACGTCACCGATGTTCAAGTTGCCGCAGCCGACGCCGAGCTCCAACACTTCGCAGCAGAATTCGTGACCCATGACCGTGTCGCGTTGTGGTTCGAACACCTTCACCTGCATGGGATCGGGCGGTCGATCAGCGTTCAATTCGTCCATCAGCCGCCGGCTCTCTTCGCCATGTCGAAGAAGGTGCAGATCGCTGCCGCAGATCCCGCACGCCAACACCCTGGTCAGCACCTGGCCCGCGCCGGGGACCGGATCGGGGACGTCGTCGACCCTGAGCTTCCAGTCTCGCATGACGGCGGCGCGCATGGCCGAGACCGTAGTTGGTCGACGAAGTACGAGCGCCGTCGACCATCGTGCTAGTTGCTGAAGTGTTCGATCGCCTCGATGACGACCGCCCAGGCCGCGTCGCTGTCGACATCGATGAGCCGATCGCAGTTGGGCTCAGGTCGGTCGAGCAGCGTGCGCTGGTCGACCACGGTCATTCCTCGGGTGTGCTCACCCGCTGTCTCGACGACCACATAAGAGAACGATCTCGTGAACAGATCGGGGTGGGTCAGAGCCATGACAGCAAGAGGATCATGCACCGCGGCACCGCGCATGTTCTCGTGGCGCTTGACGTAGGTCCCGCTGAAGAACTGCATCAGATCGGCAAGGGTTGCAGCGAGGCGGCCCGGCACGCCTCGGAGCTGGTCGATTCGCTCCGGGGTCGCCTGGAACTGATGAGTCGCGTCCAGTCCGGCCATCACCAGCGGCCCGCCGTAGTCGAGCACGATCGCCGCAGCCTCGGGATCGGCCCAGATGTTGAACTCCGCCGTCGGCGTGCGGTTGCCGTACAGCCCCCCGCCCATGAACGAAATGCCGGCGAGAAGCGAGGCGATGTCGGGTGCGGACCGGAGGGCCAGGGCGATGTTCGTCAGCGGCCCGGTCGGGACCAGCCACACGCCATGGTTGTTGCGCACGGTGTCGATGATGAAGGCGACTGCGTCGCGACCGGCAGGCTGGCCAGAGGGTGGCGGCAGTTCGGCGCCGTCGAGGCCGCTCTCGCCGTGTACGTACGAAGCGTGACGCGGTGGGGCCAACAGCGGTCTGCTTGCTCCCGCGTGTACTGGCGTATCGATGCCGAGCAGATCACGCATGACCAAGGCGTTGTACGTCGTGGATTCCAATGGAGCGTTTCCAGCGACGGTCGTGATGCCGAGGAGATTGGTGTGGCGGGCGGCGACGACCATCGCTATTGCGTCGTCGTGGCCGGGGTCGCAATCGAGGATGATCGGAAGGTGGTGGGCTGTCGATGCCATGAACGGCAGAGCTTGCCACCGTTACGATCGCGCGGTGCGGTCGAGACGATGGGTGTGTTTGGCGCCCACCCTGCTGATCTTCTGTGCTTGCACGCGCGAGACGTCGTCCGCCCACCCGACAACGTCGCTTCCGGCGAGTTCGACATTCGCGACCTCGGCAGCGCCCGAGCCGACCGGCGTTCCAGGTCTGACCGCATCCGACCCAATGTGTGCGGCCTGGGCGGGTTACGTCGGCACGATCCAGGCTCTTGGCGTGGCCGCCTCGTTCGGCGATCTGAGCAGTCAGCAGATCGCCGGCCTCGAGCTGACCTCTGCGCCGTACCTCGCGGAAGTGGTCGGCGTCATCGGTGAATCGTGGCCGGCCGAGCTCGAATCCGAACGAACGACCGTCATCGAGCAGCGGATCGGGCCGTACACCCGCCGCGCGGGTCGCGCCGTCGAGACGCTCGTGGATTCCGGCGTAACGGCCGCAGAGCTCTCCGAGTTGAGATCCGCGTGGCGGTCGGCACTGGCAACGCGCGATCCTCAATCGCCCGTCCTCGCGGTTCCGACTGTCTCGGCTCACGTTCAGGCAAAGCTCGATGCGGCGGCAACCGTCTACGACAGCGCGCTGACCCCTTTCGCTCAGGATCCGAGCCTCGTCGTCGACTCGGTCGATGCTCCCTTGACCGACGCGTATCTGCTCGCCCACTGCCCCGATCTCGCGGCCAGCGGCGTCGGCGACGCCCTTTGAGACTGCCGGGCGCGTGCCCCTCTCGAATCGTCAGTGACGTTATGAGCCCGCGATCCGACGATCCGACGATCCGCGGCTGGCTCGCGCTTATCGTCACTGACGATTCGGAAGGGACCGGCGTGTGGAGCCGCAGGACCCGTATGGGGTCCCCACACTCCAAACACTGCGGTAGTCGTGAGTGTGGCGCGGGCGTGTGGAGCCGCAGGACCGGTATGGGGTCCCCACACTCCAAACGCCGCGGCCAGCGGCGTCGGCGACGCCCTCTGAGACCGAGACGGAGCTCAATCGGCGGCGAGGGTGCCGGCGTCGGTCAAGGTCACGCGATTGCCGATCCATTCGCCGTTGCACATCGCGCCGACCAAGCCACCCTCGGTCGAGGTTCCCCATGCCCGTCGGCCGTCGGCCAGCAGGCACGCAGCGATGGCTGTCTCGGGCTCGCCGTCGCGTGAATGCATGACCGTGAATGCCTCGATGGTGGCTGATCCCACAGCATCGGACGGTGCGGCGAGCTCACGCTGAGGCAGCGCATCGATCTCTGCCTGCGGATTGTCGGTGCGAAAGCCCTCAGGTGGTGGCTCGGTCGAATAGATGCCGAACGAGTGCTTCGTGACGTACCCGCCATTGGCCCACACCAAGCCGCGTTCACCCGACGCCGATCTCAGATCGCCGACCATCGTCGCGATCGCGTGCATCACGTAGTTGTTCCACGGTCCTCCGGCAAACGACAGCCCACCGGTGCGCGTCAGTTGCCCGTCGAGTGACAACCCGAGGCTCTGGGCGCCGAGTTGGACTGCGGAAGGAAAACACGAGTAGAGGTCGACCAGTGCAACATCGTCGATCGTGCAACCGGCCAGATCGAGCACACGACGGCCGCCCGCCTCAATGGCGGGGGTCTCGCCGAACGACCAACGATTGCTGATGAATTGATGCTCGTTGCAGTCGGTACCCGCGTGGACGAAGACCCATCGATCGCGGGGCACACCGAGCGACTCTGCCTTTTCCGCCGAGCAGATGATCACCGCCGCCGCCATGTCGACGTCGTTGTTCGAGTTCATGTACTTCGTGTAGGGCAGCCCGACCATCCTGTTTGCCGGTGATGGCGTGCGTATCTCCTCCGCCGTCCTCGCCTGACGCGACCACGCGTACGGGTTGTCCGCGGCGACCTCGCTGAACCGCGACCACAACTCGCTGATGCGTTGCAGATGTTGATCGGGTGTCGACCCGCTGCGGGCGCGAATGGCGGTCTCGAACATCGGATAGATCTGCACCGGCATCATCAAGCCGCGCTCGAGCTCGGCCGGATGGTTGAGAACGAGCTCCTCACCGATGATCCGGGGCGACCTGTCCTGTGGTGCCGAGGGCCACTTCAGCTCGTGCTCGGCCTTGCGAGCGCGAACTCGCGTGCGCCGGGCCTCGCCACCGGCGAGGATCGCGATGTCCAGCGAGCCCGCCTGGATCTCGGCGGCCGTGGCGTTGACGAGGCTCTGCGGGCTCTGCCCACCCATGGGGGTGTACGCGGTCTCGACCGGCGTCAGGCCGAGCTGTTGAGCGATGAGATAGGCCGGGTCGCCGTACTTCCAGGTCAGCAAGTTGACGACCCGCAGCGACTGCGGATTTGGAATCGAACGCAATCCCGCATCGGCCGTTGCGTCGCCGATGGCCGAGCACATCAGCAGGCTCGGATCCAACGCCTCGTCCAGATCGTCGGTGTGCTGCACCGTCTGTCCAACGCCGACGATCACGGGTGCGTGGGGATCGAGTGCCATTGCGCCTACAACCTAAACCCGAACTGTGTCGCTCCCGACGTTCTCAACGAGTCGCGAGCGACAAAGTTCGGCGGTGGGGTGGTAGTCGTAGACTCGGCGGATGCCGCGAATCGCCATCGGCTCTGATCACGCCGGATACGAGTTGAAACAACATCTGATCGGTGTGCTCACGGCGGATCACCACGACGTGCTCGACCTCGGCACCAACAGCACAGAGAGTTGCGACTACCCCCAGTTCTGCGCGGCCGTCGGGCGTGCGGTGCGCAACGACGAAGCCGACATCGGCATCGTCCTGGGCGGCAGCGGCCAGGGTGAGCAGATGACGGCCAACAAGGTGCACGGGATTCGCGCTGCACTTTGCAACGACCTGTTCACCGCCCGTCTGGCCCGCGCTCACAACGACGCCAACGTGTTGAGCATGGGCGCCCGAGTCGTCGGAGTCGGCCTGGCCGAAGAGATCCTGGCGACCTTCTTGGCAACGGGGTTCGAGGGTGGTCGTCATGCACGTCGAGTCGCCCAGGTGATGGAGATCGAAGCCGAAGAATCACGAATGGAGCCATGAGCAATGCCGTTTCCGTCTGACACCCAGCCCGACACCGAACTGTTCGATCTCATCGATGCCGAGATGCGACGCCAGGTCACCGGACTGCAACTGATAGCCAGTGAGAACTTCACCGCACCAGCTGTGATGCGTGCTGTGGGATCCGTGCTCACCAACAAATATGCGGAGGGCTACCCCGGCAAGCGCTACTACGGTGGGAATGCCGTGGTCGATGACGTCGAGGCACTGGCGATCGACCGCGTCAAGCGCCTGTTCGGTGCGGACCACGCCAACGTCCAGCCGCACAGTGGCGCCAACGCCAACATGTGCGCGTACCAGGCGCTGCTGGAGTTCGGCGACACCGTGCTCGGGTTGAGCCTCGATCACGGCGGTCATCTCACCCACGGTTCGCCCGTCAATGCCAGCGGCAAGTTGTATCGATTCGTTCCGTACAAGGTCACATCGGGCGACGAGCGCATCGACATGGACCAGGTCCGCGATCTCGCTCTCGAACATCGCCCGAAGATGATCGTCGCCGGTACGACCAGCTACCCGCGACGACTCGATCCAGAGCCGTTCAAAGCCATTGCCGACGAGATCGGTGCCTACTTCCTGTTCGATGCGGCACATCTCGCCGGTCTCATCGCCGGGGGAGCGCATCCCAACCCGGTGCCTTTTGCCGACATCGTCACGTTCACCACGCACAAGACGCTGCGCGGCCCTCGGGGCGGTTGCATCCTGTCGAAGGCTGAGCACGCGGCTGCCGTCGACAAGGCAGTCTTTCCGGGTTGGCAGGGCGGCCCGCTGGAGCATGTGATCGCGGGCAAGGCGGTCGCCTTCTACGAGGCCTTGCAACCGAGCTTCACCGAGTACGCCAAGCAGATCGTGCTCAACGCCAGCGCCCTCGCCGGCGCGCTGGCCAATGAAGGTTTCAGGCTCGTCAGCGGCGGCACCGACAGCCATCTGATGGTCGTCGATCTCCGGCCGTTCGATGCAGAGTTGACTGGCAAGGAGACCCAGGCCGTGCTCGACCAGGCCGCGATCACCTTGAACAAGAACACGATCCCCGACGATCCGCGCAGTCCGTTCGTGACGAGCGGAGTCCGGATCGGCACACCCTCCGTGACGACGCAAGGGATGAAGGAGCCGGAGATGGTCCTCATCGCCTCGTTGATCGCAAGGGTGTTGCGCGAACGGTCCGACCAATCCACGATCACCGCGGTCCGAGCCGAAGTCGCGGCACTGTGCGCGAAGTTCCCGGCGTATGGCTGATCGCTAGAGTCGCCTGCGCCCATGCCGTCGACGACCTCTTACCTTCTGATCGGCCTGGTCGCCGCAGCGGCCACGTTCGTGTGCACACCCATCGTCGGCCGCATAGCGCGCCGCTTTCATTGGGTGGCCGAACCGGATGAGCGCCGCGTTCACACGGTGGCCACACCCGACGTCGGTGGCATCGCGATGTTCATCGGTCTGGTCGCGGCCCTTGGCGCGGCACGATTGAACGACCACTTCGACACGATCTTTGCGCGCAACGACGAGCCCCGAGGAGTTCTCCTCGCGGCGTCTCTGATGTTCATGGTCGGCCTGTTCGACGACATCCGCGAGATCTCGGCGCCTGCAAAGGTGATCGGCACGATCGCCGTGGCCGCAGTCCTCACCTACTACGGCGTCACGATGTTCTACTTCCGTGTCCCGTTTCTCGAGGTGTTCACGGTCAGCGACGATTGGGTGCTGTTGATCACGGTGGTGTGGCTGCTCGGCATGACTCAAGCGATCAACCTCATCGACGGTCTCGACGGCCTCGCCGCAGGCATCGTCGCGATCGGCGCGTTGGCGTTCTTCATCTACAGCCTGAGGCTGGCCGACCCGACGGTGCGCCTGCTCTCGTCGCCGAGCATCGGTCCGCTGATCGCCATCATCACGGTCGGGATATGTGTCGGCTTCCTTCCCCACAACTTCAACCCGGCGAAGATCTTCATGGGCGACGGAGGTGCGCTGTTGCTCGGTCTGCTGTTGGCGGTCAGCACGAGCGTTGTCGGGGGCAGAGCGGATCCGAACCTGCATGGTTACGCCGGCCAGACGTATTTCTTCCTGGCGCCGTTGTTCATCCCGTTGTTCATCCTCGGCGTGCCGATCCTCGACACGCTCTTTGCGATCATCCGCCGTGCCACCCGTCGGCAGGGCGTCGCGACAGCAGACAAGCGCCATCTCCATCACAGACTGATGGAGATGGGTCACGGTCAGCGCCGCAGTGTGGTGATCCTGTGGGCGTGGACGGCGTTGCTGTCGGCCTTCGTGCTCTACCCGGTGCTGACGCAGAGCTTCATCTCGTACGTCCCCATCGGCGCGGCGATGCTTGGCCTCTTGCTGTACACGTTGTTCCACCCGCAGATCCGTCGCAACCGTGCTGCCTGATCACTCGATTGTTTCGGATTGGTTTGGAGACGTCACGGGCGGTCCGATAGATTGTGTATGCGTTCACAAGCTCGTTGCAGCCGAGTATCGAGCACGTAAAGCCCCAGCGTAGGAAGCACACCGTGAAGCCGCTCTCGCCAGGAACACCTCCGATGAACAAGGGGACCACCGACAAGATCGGCAAGAGCATCGATGTCGCTCTGGTCACCCTGGTGTTCCTCGGACTTGGCTACGCCCTCGATCGCTGGCTCGGCACCAAACCGCTGTTCATGATCGGCTTGGTCGTGCTCGCTCTCATCGGTGAATTCCTGCGGTTTTGGTATGACTACGATGCCCGGATGAAAGTGCTCGAGGCACAACGAGCCGCGAGCGTCCGTGCCCGTCCAGCACAGGGAGACCGTCCATGAACGACATCACATTCTCGATGGCCGCGCCACTACCCGGACCCGCGCCCGAAGTCGCGGTGTCCAACGACATGATCAAGCGCGGCCTGGTGGTCGCCCCGGTGCTGATCGCGATCTGCGGACTGATCTGGGGCATGAACGGCGCCTCATCGAGTGCCTACGCGATCGCCATCGTGCTGGTCAACTTCGCCCTCGCAGCCGGGATCGTCGCCGTCACCGCCAAGATCAGCCTGCGAATGATGATGGCATCGGTGCTGTTCGGCTATCTCGTGCGATTGGCGTTGATCTTCCTCGCGGTCTACTTGGTCAAAGACGCTGGTTGGATTTCGCTTCCGCCACTCGGAGCGACCATCATCTTCACTCACCTGGGCCTCTTGGTGTGGGAACTGAAGTACGTGGCCATGTCATTGGCCTACCCGGGTCTCAAGCCCAAGCACCTCAGCGCCAACAGTCCAGCCAGCAACATCAGCAATCCAGTCAGCCAGTAGGGAGTATCTCGGAATGCTCGCATT
>JANMRB010000179.1:0-8588 GCA_031370825.1 Ilumatobacteraceae bacterium | reverse complement strand
TCGGACGGCTCCTACGGGGTGGCGGAGGGTTTGATCTCTTCGTTCCCGTGCATGTGCAAGAACGGTGAGTACTCGATCGTGCAGGGCCTCGACATCGACGACTACTCGCGCGGCAAGATCGACGCGTCCGTTGCCGAGCTCGCCGAGGAGCGCGACGCGGTGAAGGACCTCGGCCTGATCTGAACTAGCTCACGTCGGCGATTGCCACATCGCACGCCACTGCCATCATCCGATCGACGCCAACCTTCAGTTCCTCGTCACTGATCCGTTCAGAGGTCCCTTCTGCCGCCGCGATGATGTCGCTGATCGTGACCATGCAAAGGGTCTCGATCTTGTGGATCGCGCCCAGCGTGTAGAGCACTGAAGCTTCCATCTCGACCGCGAGATGACCGCGATCCTTCCAACGCTGCATCACACCTTCGCGCGGGTCGTAGAACAACGCGCTCGACACGATCGGCCCGACGTGCACCGTTGCCCCACTGGCCCGGGCCAGGGCGACACTGCACTCGATCAGCGACCATGAAGCCGTCGGCGCATGCGCCTCGCCATTGGTCAGGTGCCCGATGATGGGGTCGTCGGAGGTTGCGCTGATCGCCACGACGGTGTCGGCCATGCGCAGACTGTCAGCCAGCCCTCCCGCGGTCCCGACCCTGATGATCCGCTTGACGCCTAGTTGGATCAACTCGCTGTAGTAGATCGCCGCGCTGGCACACCCCATGCCGACCGATTGCACGCTGATCGGCTGGCCCTTGAACGTGCCGGTGTAGCCCAACATTCCGCGTTCTTCGTTGACCAACTTCGCACCGGGATCGAAGAAGGTCTCGGCGATGTACGTGGCGCGGTGGGGGTCGCCAGGCGCCAGCACCGCGGGGGCGTAGTCGGACGGCTCGGCACGCAGGTGAACTGGCATGCCCCGAGCGTAGATGGCTACTTGAGGAAGCGGGAGGTTGTGTTGTCGGCGAGAACCTTGCCGCCGGTCTGACATGTCGCGCAGTAGGCCACTGTGTATCCGCTGTACGAGACCGATCGGATCGTGTCGTCGCAGACCAGGCACGCTTGGCCGATCCTGCCGTGCACGCGGCCGGGCCGATCGGCCGATGAGCTCATGTTCGGTCGCGTACGTTCGTATGCCAACCCCTCATCGACTGCGTCGCGTATTGCCGAGACGATTGCCGAAGCACCTTCGAGACCCAGCTTGCCCGTCATGGCGAACGGCGAGATCTTTGCGCGGTGACAGACCTCGTTGGCCAGCATGCGACCGAGCCCGGCGATCTGATGTTGATCGCGCAGGTAGCCGTGGATGCGCATGTTGGTCTTGGCAAACGACTCGGCAAGTGACTGCGGGGTGACGTCGAGTGCTTCGGGCCCGAGCCGGTCGAGTGGCGGACCATCCAGTGGATCCTTGGCGACACACCACACGCCTGCACGTCGCTCCGTACCTGCCTCGGTCAACAACAGTGCCGGACCCTCTGCGAAGACGAACCGCGCCTGACCGTTGCGGGGCTTTGCCGATTGCTTCTCGTCGACCAGCAGACGCCCACCCTGCATCAGATGGACCACGAACGTGATGGGCTCGAAGTGCAACAAGAGGTACTTGCCGCGGCGGCCGACCGATTGGAGAGGCAAGCCGTAGGCGACTTCGGGTCGAGGAACAGCGGTCTTCAACGCCGTGAAGGTGAGCGGTGTGAACTTGGCCAAGTTGGTCCCACTGAACTGCGCCGTCAATCGCTCGGCGTGGGCTTGGACCTCTGGAAGTTCGGGCACGGCGACTCAGCGGTATTCGGTCTGTTCGCGAACGGAGGTGAACACTGCGTCGAGCGCGGCGAAGACGGGTTGCGAGTCGATCAGCTTCTGCTGATTCCCCGTCAAGCGGATCAACCCCTTGATGAACGCCTCTTGAGCGTTGAGATCTCCCGTGGCCACGGCTGTGGCGGTCGCCCACGACTGGTGCATCCGGACGTCTTCGCCTGCTGCAGGACCGGCGCCGAACGACGCGCTGCCGTCTCCGATGCGCAGGTGATAGGTCACGTCGCCTTCCGGTCCGCCCGTGACGACCTGAGTGACGCCGATCGTGTGGGTGTCGGCGAGCGCGGCCAGGTCGCTGCTGTTGGCGACCTCTCGTGAGAGGGCGTCGATCCAGGCGAGGCTGAGATAGCGAACCACGGCCGCCTAGTCTGCCGGATCGAGATGCTGTTCGCTGACGCCGACGAAGCCCGTCATCGCGATGTGGCTGTCGAGGCGTGGTGGTGGTGGGGATGGGATGCCGACGCCGCTCTGGGTCTCTTCGTCGGTCTGGAACTGCGTGGTCGCCGGTTCGACTACTGGGCCGGGCTCGTTCGTCGCGGCGAGCCGTTTCTGTACGTCGCAGAGCTGGACGGCGACGGGCTGCGCCAGGGACTGGAGATCAAGCCCTCACAGATGTGGGCCGATCACACCTGCGACGTTCCGTTCCGCCAATGGAGCATCGGCAACGAGTCGTATGGCGTTCTACTCGATGATCCGACCGAAGCGTGGCGAACTGCGTACGGATCACGAGTACCCGTCACCTTCGACATCGAGTGGGGTGCAACGGATGATCCTACGGAGATCGAGCACGGCTACGAGCAGCACGGCGATGTCGACGCTCGAATCGAACTGACAGAAGGAATCCTCGAGCTCGTCGGGCCGGGCCACCGCGTGCATGTTTGGGGCGCGCCGTACATGCCCCGCGCATTGGCGATGCCAATCGACAACGTCGCTCTTCGCGGGCCGTATCGTCGCAGCGATCAGGTCAACGTCGATCAGGTGCTCACTCCGGGGGGTTGGCTCGGACGTACGCTCGGCTTGTGAGCCGCGACATCCTCGAAGAGTTCGAACAACAGCGCGGCCAGCCTGTGTACCCGTCAGTTCCTGCGCGACTTGGTCTGATCGTGGAAGACCGGGCATCGGGGTTCTGCGGTGATGTCGTTGCGACCACGGCAGAAGCCGTGTCAGTTCGTGATCGCCACGGTGCGACTCGGCAGTTCCGCTACAAGCCGGGCGGGTTCTTGTTGGAAGGTCGCCCTGTCACGTTGGTGCGAGAACCTCGATCAGTAGACGGACCCAGCCGAACCAACAGCGGCGCGGTGGTCGGCCCGACTCAGCGTGCGCAGGTTGCCAGGGCCAGCCGCATCTGGGTCGAAGGTCGGCACGATGCTGAGTTGTTGCAGCACGTCTGGGGCGAGGAGCTCGCTGAGATGGCGATCGTGGTCGAACCGATGCACGGCATCGACAATCTGGTCGAGAACGTCAAGGCGTTCGGTCCGTCGAGTGAGCGTCGACTCGGAATCCTTGTCGATCACCTCATCCCGGGTTCGAAGGAGGAGCGGATCACCCGACAGGTGGCCGGCCACCATGTCCTGGTGACCGGCCATCCGTTCGTCGACGTGTGGGCTGGAGTTCGCCCGCAGGTGATGAACATTGCCGTGTGGCCGGACGTGCCGCGCTCCGTCGAATGGAAGCAGGGCATGTGTGCCGCGCTCGGCGTGTCGCTCACCGATTTCTGGCCGCGCCTACGGAATCGTGTTCGGACCTTTGCGGATCTGCGGCCGGAGCTGGTGGGGGCGGTGGAGCAACTGATCGACTTCGTTGCGCCGCCAACAGCTGGCGTCGACGATTGAGCGGGATCAGCACTGCCGCACCGATCAAAAGCATGACGAGGTACGGGGCGGTGTAGCCGATGAAGATCAGGATCGCGGCGAGCGCCTTGAGGAATCCGTTCCAGCCCGTCTTGAACGCCTTGCCGATCGTCGGCTTGGTGGAGCCCTCGTCGACGACGGGCGCCTTGACCGGTTCCGGGCTCAGGCTGAGTTGCACTCGCAACGTCGCCAGTGAAACCCGATCATTGAGCGCGCGCTTCATCGCTGTGTACTGCTCGACCAGCGTCTCGCGCTCGGTCAGCTGACTTTCCAGGCTCAGCACCTGCCCGAGATCCGTTGCGTTCTCCAGCAACTTACGCACCCGGTCGAGGCTTGCCTGCGCCGTCACCAACCTGGCGTCGATGTCGACAACCTGGCTGGTGACGTCTTCGGTGCCCTGCGATGCCGTGCGGCTGATCCCGATCGAATCGAGATCCGCAACCGCCGCCTCGACCTGCTCCGGTGGCAACTTGATCACGAACGACGCACTCGATGATCGATCGTCGGTGAGGTTGATGGAGCGCTCGTAGATCTGTCCGCTGTGACGATCGGAAAGCGCGATCACGTCGCGGATCCCCTTGCCGATGTCGCCGACCTCGACCCCGTAACTGACATCGATCGCCAGATACTTGGTGTCGGGAGGGGCCACGCTGGGCAGATCGATCTCGCTCGTGCCGGGGACCGGTCCTGCTTTCGGCGAAGCGTTGGCATCGGACGCCGGTGCAGCGGTATCCACCGCCGGGACCTGGCCGGCATCGCCGTTGACAGAGACAACTCTGCCATCGGCAGGCTTGGGGATGTTGGCTGCCGCTGTTGCCGACGACGCCTTGCTGTCGCTGCCGCATGCCGTTGCGCCGAAGATGACAGCTGCGAGGGCGGCGGCGATCCGTACCCCTCGGTGCGCTGTGTTCACGTGTGCCATGGGTGTTCGACGTGACGATCGCCACATCTGGTTCCCAACCGGTATGTCAGTCGCGTGACGAGGACGGCTGTCCCGATGCGCGGCGATGCCGCCGGAATTCGATCCCGACGGGCACCAGCGAGACCGCGACGACGACGATCGCGGCAAGCTCGATGTTGTTCTTGATCACGTCGATCTGACCGAGGAAGTAGCCGAGCACGGTCACCCCGCCGGCCCACAGCACTGCGCCGATCGCGTTGGCGACGAGGAACAGTCGACGGTGCATCTTGGCGACGCCGGCCATCACAGGGACGAACGTGCGCACCACGGGCACGAAGCGCGCAAGCACCAGCGCCTTGGTGCCGTGGGTGTCGAAGAACACGTGCGCCCTGGCCACGTTGCGTTGACTGAAGAGCCGCGAGTCGGGCCGATCGAACAGCGCCGGCCCGATCTTTTGACCGATCAGGTAGCCCACTTGATTGCCGACGAATGCGCTGACGACGAGCACTGGCACAACCAGGCCGATCGACGGCAGGTGAGGCAGACCCTTCGGTTTCGACGCGAGGAATCCGGCGACGAACAGCAGGGAGTCACCTGGCAGGAAGAAGCCGATGAGAAGGCCGGTCTCGGCGAAGATGATCAGCGCCGCAAGTGCCAGACCACCCTGATCGAGCCACTTCTCGATGTTGAACAGAGCCAGCACGATGCAAGCAGGTGATCAGGCTTTGGCGGTGCCGACGAGCGACGGCGCCTTGCGATGTGAGAAGGCCACAGCGCCGATCAGCACCGCGAGGCCACCGGCGGCGATGGAGAAGCGCGCGCCGTCGTTGTCCTGCAGGCTGATGATGGCAGGCAGCGTCAGCAGCGAGACCAGGTTCATCACCTTGATCAACGGGTTCAGTGCCGGGCCGGCCGTGTCCTTGAACGGGTCGCCGACGGTGTCGCCGATGACGGCAGCCTTGTGGGCGTCGCTGCCCTTGCCGCCGTGGTTGCCGTCTTCGATGAACTTCTTCGCATTGTCCCAGGCGCCACCAGCGTTCGACAGGTAGTTGGCCATGAGCTGGCCGACGAGGATGACTGCGGCGAGGAACGCACCGAGTGCCTTCCAGTCGATTCCGAACCCGATGATCACTGGCGACAGCACTGCCAGCAGGGCCGGCGTGGCCAGCTCGCGCAGCGAAGCGGCGGTGCAGATGTCGATCACCGGGCCGTAGTCGGGCTCTTTCTCACCCGACATGATCTTGCCATCGGCGAACTGGCTGCGGACCTCTTGCACGACCACGCCGGCCGTACGCCCAACGGCGCGAATGGCCAACGACGAGAAGAGGAACGGCACGGCACCACCGATCAGGAGACCGATGAAGATCCGCGGCTCGGCCACGTTGATCTGCAGCGGCAGTTCCTTGAACACGCCGTCTTTCAAGTTCTTGGCGACGATGCCGAGCTCGTTGCCGGCAGTCTCGATGAAGCTGGCGAACAAGGCGACTGCGGCGATGACCGCCGAGCCGATCGCGAAGCCTTTGGTCACGGCCTTGGTCGTGTTGCCGACGGCGTCGAGGCTGACCATGATCCGCTCCGGCTCGCCGTGGAACTCGCCACTCATCTCGGCGATGCCGGCAGCGTTGTCGCTGACAGGGCCGAAGGTGTCTTCGGAGACGATCACGCCGGTGGTGGCCAACATGCCCATGCCGCACAGGGCGACGAGGTACAGCGAGAAGGTCAGGTTGCCGCCGCCGAGGGCCAGCGCCACACCGAGTGCGATGGCGATGGCGATGATGGCGTACACCGATGACTCGAGGCCACTGGCGGTTCCGGCCAGCACAACGGTTGCCGGGCCGGTCTCGGCGGCTTCGGCGATGTCTTTGACGGGTCCGTAGTGCGTGCCGGTGTAGTACTCGGTGAGCCGGCTGACCAACTGGGCCAGCACCAGGCCGATGGCGACGGCGCCGAAACACTTCCAACCGGCGTTGGACTTGTCGTTGCCCACGTACGTGAGCGAGACGATCAGCGTGCCGATCAGGGTCAACGTGCCGGCGACGAGGAAACCGCGGTTGATCGGCTTCAATGCGTTGGTCTCGTCGTCTTTGGCCTTCACGGCAAACACGCCGGCAATCGAGGCGATCACGCCGATCGCGCGGGCTGCAACGGGGAACACCAGGCCGAGTGCGGGATTGGCTCCGATCGAATTGAACGCCGCGACGCCGAGGATGATCGACGCGACGAGGGTGACCTCGTAGCTCTCGAACAGATCGGCCGCCATGCCGGCGCAGTCGCCGACGTTGTCGCCGACGTTGTCTGCGATGGTCGCCGGGTTGCGCGGGTCGTCTTCGGGAATGCCCGCTTCGATCTTGCCGACGAGGTCGGCGCCGACATCCGCGGCCTTGGTGAAGATGCCACCGCCGACTCGGAGGAACAGGGCCAGGAGCGAGCCGCCGAACCCGAACCCGACCAGGATGACCGACGAGGTGTTCTGGAACAACGCGATGATCGCCGTGGCGCCGAGCAGGCCGAGACCAACGGTGAACATGCCGGCGACGCCACCGGTTCGGAAGGCGATGGTCAACGCCTTGGGCATCGAGCCGGTCTTGGCCGCGGCTGCCGTGCGCACGTTGCCGCGCGTTGCCAGGGTCATGCCGATGAACCCGGTCGCTCCGGAAGCAAAGCAGCCGAGGATGAACGCCACGGTTCGCCACGTTCCGGCCAACGCAAAGCTCATCGCCTCGGTCTTGCCGTCAGGGTTCTTGATCCCCGTAGAGGTGAGGAAGACGATGACTGCGAGCGGCACCAATATGACGCCGATCGTCTTGAACTGACGACGGAGATAGGCCGAGGCACCGTCTTGGATCGCCTTGGCGATCTCTTTCATCTTCGGCGTGCCTTCGTCGAAAGTCAGCACGTTCTTGGCGAGGAAGAGGCCGACCGCAATCGCCAGCAACGCCGACGCGCCGGCCAGCCCAAGCACTGCCCACTCGCCGCCTCTGAGGATGAAGTCTTGGTAGCCGCCTTCGGCAGCAATCAGTGATGACACCGGTCGTTCTCCGGGAATCTCGGGCGCGCCCAACAGGTCGGGAGCGCGTGGTTTGCAAGCGTGGAGAGTGTAGGGACTTTGGGAGGCGTCCGGCGAAACTACGACAGTTTCAGGAAACTTCGTGACTTGCACTTTCTCGGAGTACCGTCCACGGGTGATGGCACAGGCAGTCTCTTCGCGCGGCCCCGTCACGGGCACCGCCACGGCCCCCAAAAAACGCAGAAAGCCCTTCTTCTTCGACCTGTACAGCACGGCAGTGGGCAAGAAGTACGCCATGGCCTTGAGTGGCATTGCCCTGATGGGCTACGTGCTGGCGCACATGCTCGGCAACCTGAAGATGTATCTCGGGCCGGCAGACATCAACCACTACGGCGAGTTCCTGCGCGAACTGCTGGTGCCGCTGGCACCCCGAACGGTCGTGCTGTGGATGCTGCGGATCGGCCTGTTGGGCGCGGTGCTGGTGCACATCCACGCGGCCTACAGCCTGACGATCCTCAACCGGCAGGCGCGCTCGGTGAAGTACCAGAGCGCACGAGATTACGAGGCGGCAAACTTCGCCAGCCGCACGATGCGATGGACCGGCATCATCGTCTTGCTGTTCGTGCTGTGGCATCTCGCCGACTTCACGTGGGGTTGGGTCAACCCGGGCTATGTTCGTGGCGACGTGTACCGCAACGTCGATGCGTCGCTGTCGCGTGTTCCGGTCGCCGCGTTGTACGTGATCGCCAACATCGCCCTCGGTGTGCACCTCTATCACGGTGCCTGGAGCCTGTTCCAGTCGATGGGGTGGAATCGACCGAGGTTCAACAAATGGCGAAGGGGTTTCGCCATCGGCTTCGCAACTCTCATCGTGGTCGGCAACGTGTCATTCCCCATCGCGGTGTTTGCCGGGATCGTGGGGAACTGAGATGAGTGTCACGCTCGACGCCAAGATCCCCGCGGGTCCCATCGAGGACAAGTGGGAGACCTACAAGAACGACGTGAAGTTGGTCAATCCCAACAA
>JANMRB010000249.1:0-17348 GCA_031370825.1 Ilumatobacteraceae bacterium | reverse complement strand
GGCACAGGAGTCGGTTCGGCTCGCGGGTCTCGGTCACCTCCACGCCGGACGTCAAGTGGCGGGCACCCTGACCCGCGCGTGGTGGCCAGTGGCACTGTTGGTCGCGCTCCTCGTTCCACGAGCCAGGCCTGCGCTACTCGCCGCCGCGACAGTTCCCGCGGCATTCGACTGGCTTGGCCGGCGCGGGCCCGGCTCCCTCCCGCAGTACATCGCCCTTCGATTGGTGGATGACGCGGCCTACGGAGCCGGCGTGTGGCTGGGAGCCATCGAACAGCGCAGCTTCGGCGCCCTGGCGCCGAGGTTCACGAATTGGCCGGGGCGAGCTGCCGGCTGAGGTCGTTGCATTCGGCGCACACGTCGGCGGGAATCAGTCCCCAACGCATCAACCGGTTGAAAACGATGCAACCGAGGCAGACGGCGAAGACCGATTCCAACGTCGCCGCAACGATCAGCGCCGCGATGAGCCCATACGAGATCGCATGCGCGCCGAAGCCCCACGCCAGTAGCGCGCCGCTGCTGAAGAAGACTCCGACGGCTTGGGCAAAGCGTTTCGGCGGACCAGGAACAAAGCGATGCTCGATGTGAATTCGCGGGGTCACCACACGTGTGACGACCTGACCCAGCGGGCTCAGGCGCGGCCCGCTGAGCACTCTGGCCACAAAGCCATACGCCAACGGCGCCAGGACCCACCACTGGCGGGCGGCGAGAAACGCAACACCTTGGGCAACCACACCCGCCGCGACCAAACGGGCGGAGGTTTCGTTGACCGGGTTGGGAAACGTCAGCAACCTGCGCACGCGGAAACGTTAGGCCGTTAAATCCGACCAAACAACTCGGGATTCCATTCCGCCACCAGGTTCGGCATCCCGATGCACGCCCTCCAGCAACGCGGAGGGGATACCGTTTGCGAAGCATGGCCCTGCGACTGACCGTTCAACGCGCCGAATGGAGAGCCCATGTCGATGGGGTGGCGGCCAGCGTCGACGGCCTGATCCCGGTCGTCAAGGGCAACGGGTACGGCTTCGGCCGGTCCACCCTGCACCCCCTGGTCAAGGGATTCGCCGATTACGTCTGCGTGGGAACGATCCACGAGCTCGATCACCTCGCCGAGCGGGTCACACCCCTCGTCCTGACGCCGACATCGACTCCCCCGTCACCGCCGACGGGGATCGCCCCAATCCTGACCGTCGGCTCAGCGCGCGACGTTGCCGCGTTGGCACGTTGGCGCGGACGAGTGGTCGTCAAGCTGCAATCCTCGATGCGTCGATACGGCGCGGCACCGGACGACGTCGATGGCATCGTGGTAGCCGCAGCAGCGACAGGGCTCGACATCGTGGGCTATGCCCTGCACCTCCCTCTGGCGGGGTCTGACTTCGATCGTCTTGCCGAGGTCGAGGCCTGGCTGGCGCGGATCGAGGCCACCGGACCGCTCTGGCTCAGTCACCTGCAGCCCCAGTCGTATGCCGAGCTTCGCGGGCGTCACCCCGAACGGCAGTTCCGACTGCGGCTGGGCACCGCCCTCTGGCATGGCGACAAGTCGTTCCTCCAGTTGTCCGCAGATGTCGCGGCGGTGCGTCCGGTCGACGTCGGAGACCGCGCCGGCTACCAACTGACGGAGGTGCCGAGCGCCGGGAACCTGGTGATGGTCGATGCCGGTTCGGCTCACGGCGTGGCTCCACTGCCCGACGGTGCGAGCCCGTTCCACTTCGCCCGGCGCCGGTTGCAGCTCCTCGAACCACCACACATGCACACATCGATTCTGTTCGTGCCGGCCGCGGCCGAGTGCCCAGTGGTCGGTGATCGTGTCGATGTGCAGAGACCGTTGATCACCACTCTCGTCGACGAGATCGAGTGGACGTGAGCACCCCGACGACGGAACGGGTGATCGATCTCGACGTCACACGTGCGATCGCACTGATCGGTGTGGCGGTCATGAACTACCACGGCTACCTGATCCTGCGCGGGGGCCAAGTCGGCGACTCGGCGGTGAACCGCTTCTTCGACCCGTGGACGGGCCCGTTGTCGACGCGTTTCGCGGCCACGTTCGTATTGGTTGCGGGGATGGGCATCACGTTGATGACGAACAGGGGACGCCTCAGCGATGACCGCCCGAGGCGAAGCGCGGACCGTTGGACATTGATACGCCGCGGGTTCCTGCTCTACTGCTTCGGCTTCTTCTTCGACTGGGTGTGGAGCGGAACGATCCTGTTCTTCTATGGAGCCTTTTTCATCGCCGGTGCCGTGCTCTTCCAGTTGAAGACTCGATGGCTCGTCCTCATCGGCACCCTCGCCGCGTTGTCGGCGGCCGCGATCCAGTGGTGGGACGTCGAAGCGAATCACGACACCAGATGGCTGTTTGTCGATTGGTACACGGTGGGCCACTACCGCTCACCGCGGCGCCTGTTGTTCGACACCTTCGTCAACGGCACCCATCCTGTGCTGCCGTGGCTGGCGTTCCTGTGCGCCGGCATGGTGCTCGGCCGGTATCTGCCGTTGGCGAATGAATGGCGTCGCGTGCTCATTGCCGGGGGGGTTCTGCTGGTTGTCGGGACATACCTCGCCCGGCACATGTTCAACGACTCCGTGCTTCGCTCTCGTACGTTCGCCACGGACCCTGGCAGCCGCAGTCTCAACTACACGCTGAGCGCGCTCGGTTCATCGATCGTGGCCTTCTGCGTGATCGGCTGGATCGCCACTGCGACACGTTCGAGCCTTGTGACACGAGCAATGGCGGCCGCCGGCCGCATGACCCTGACTCTGTACGTGTTGCACGCGCTGGTCTTCAACGCGGTCGTGATCCGCTGGGAGCTGATTCGCCCGGCCGGCCTGGATGTGGCGTTGGTGTTCGCCGGTGGGTTCTGGGTCGTCGCCATCGTCTTGGCCGCGTTGTGGCACCAGCGTTTCGGCATCGGGCCTGCCGAGTGGATCTACCGCCGGTTCGGGGGCAGCACCCTGTCCGTGGTGGCCGCGGTGCCCGTCGCTGAGCCGGCGGAACCTACAGCACTTCGCTGAAGGTGTCGCACTGCTTCGCGTCGCCGGAGTTGTAACCGCGCGTGAACCACGTCTGGCGTTGCTCGGCGGAGCCGTGCGTCCAGGCTTCCTTGTTGATCCGCCCTTGCGTCTTTTCTTGAATCCGATCATCACCGACACCGGCGGCAGCGTTGAGCGCCTCCTTGATCTCGTCGGCTGAATCGAGCTTGCCTCGCGCGGCGACATCGCCGACCCACATGCCGGCGAAGCAATCGGCCTGCAACTCCATTGCCACCGAGTACTGGTTGGCCCGACCGGGATCGTTCTGTTGGGCTTGTTGCACCTGGTCGTTGATCCCGACGAGGTTCTGGACGTGGTGGCCGTACTCGTGGGCAACGATGTACTGCTCGGCGAGGTCGGTGGGCTTGCCGATGAGCTGCTGCTCGAGTGCCTGCATGAACCCGAGATCGATGTACACGAGACGATCGATCGGGCAGTAGAACGGACCCGTCTGCGACGTGGCTTGGCCGCAGCCGGTGTCGGTTGCATCGGTGAAGAACACGGTCTTGGTGGGCTCGAAGGTGGCGCCGTAGAACTTCGTCAGGTTGGCCTGCCAGTAGGCCTGGACATCGACTGTTGCTCCGCACACGATCTGCTCGAGCTCGCTGTTGCAAGCGCCGTCTGCCGAACTGCTGCCCTGTGGCTGCGGCACGTTGGACGCGCTTTGCCCGCCGCCGAGGATCTTCGGCAGAAATATCGAAGCCAGCAGCACGATGATCCCGAGCAGACCGCCACCGGCTTTGATGGGGATCGGAAATCCGCCGCCGCCGAAGCCGCCGCCGCTTCCACGACGATCATCGATCATCGACGAGTCGCCGCTGCGAATCTTGGTCACTTTGGAACCTCCTTGATGGCGCCGGAGTCAGTGCGCCGAGATGTCATTGATCGCTCATCGGCCACGTCGCTTACCTGCCCGAATCAGTCCGCGAAGTCCCACTGCACCGGCCCCGATCAACGGTCCTCGACCACCGAGGCGGGCAGGGATGATCCTGGCGCTGCGGCTGAAGGACAGCTGGGCATGCTCGTCCAGTGTCTCTTGAGCTGAGTTGAAGAACGTGGCGCCGAAGCCGAGGGCGACGGAGCCGCCGACAACTGCGAAATCGAGATCGAGAAGGTTGCACACCGTGGCCACCGCTCTTCCGACGAGACGACCCGTGCGTTGCATGATCTCATAGGTCGGCTCCGAGTGCGGCCGGCCGGTGATGGCCTCGATCGCAGGGCCCGACGCCTCCGCGTCGAGGCAGCCGCGTGATCCGCACAGGCACCGGCGTCCGTTCGGTTCGACCATGATGTGACCGATGTGGCCGGCATTGCCGGTGGCACCGTCGAGTAGTTGGCCATTCAACACAATGCCCCCCTCGACGGTCGTCGAAACAACCATCGCCAAGAAGTTCTGGCGCCCCTGGGCCGCGCCCAACCATCCTTCCGCAAGGGCTAGCGCCTTGGCGCCGAACTCGCCGTACACGTTGAGGCTGGTCGCAGTTGCGAGGCTCGATCGCAGCGGGAACGAGCGCCATGCGCCGATGTTGGTCGGTGACACAGCAACGACGTCGGGGCGCACAGGGCCTGCGCAACCAACCCCGACTGCGACGGGTCGAGCGTTGTGATGCGTCCTGGCACGATCCAATTGAGCTTGAGTGATTGTGTTGAGCGAAGCGAACAGGGCGTCTGCCTTCAGCCCGAAGTCGATGTCGACATCGTCGCGATCCAGCAGCTCGCCCTTCATCGTCATGAGACCAGCTGCCAACTTGGTGTCGCCGACATCGATCGCCAGCACCACGTCGCGTGTCTCACTCATCTCGTCGTGCACCGTACCCGGGCCCTGCGGGACCTAACCCACTCGCCGGGCAGTCTCGATGAGGTTGATCTCGTACAGCACCATGTCGAGCGCATCGGCGCTGACCATCGCCGAATGGCGTTGTGGGTGCTCGGTCGTGATGCAACTGCTCAGCGGCGTCAGCAGCGTCCAAGGCGTCGGATGGCAGAACTGCACGACGCTATATCGCTGGCCAGTGAAGCCCGGCGCAGCGACGACGCGATGAATCCCGGTCGGTATGACCCCGTTGGTCAGGCGCTCCAGCATCATCCCGGTGTTGATGATCACCTGACCTTGCGGCGCGACCGCGTCGACCCACTCGTCGCCGACTTTGACCTGGAGGCCGGGCGCTGTGGCCCTCGGGAGTGCGGTGATCAGGTTGATGTCGCCGTGGGATCCCGCCCAGACGTGCGCACCTCCTGGCGACTCGGTCATCGGTGGATAGCGAATGGCCCGCGTCAGCGTCGCTCCGTTGTGGGTCAACTCGTCGAACAACGACTCGTGGCAGCCGATGGCCTCGGCGATGACTCGCAGAAATCGGATCTGGATGTCTTCGATTCGGTCGTGGAACAGCGTCAGCAGCTTCTCCGACCCTGCAATGGCCGCCTCCGGCAGCACCTGTGCCCCGTATCGATGCGGGTAGCGCTGCCGCAGCGGATGACCAACGGGCAGCTCTCTGCCCCAGTTGAGCATCTCTTTCCAATCGGGGACGTCACTCGATGCCGCCGTCTCGACGAGCAAACCGGTGTAGCCGGTCTGACCATGACTTTCGGGCGCGACGAAGCGTTGCTTGACCTCTTGGGGCAGCGAAAAGAAGTCAGCGAGCATGCCATATGCGCTGTCGAGCAGATCCTCGGACAGGTCGTGGCGGGTGTACACGAAGCCTGTTGCCAGGCTGCGGCGAACTCCGTCGACGACTGCCGCGCGCTGCGTGGCGCTGCCACGCTCGAACGCCAGCAGATCGACATCGAGAATGTCATCCATCACCGGAGCGTAGCGCTCCATATTCGCCCAGGTAGAGCGATCATTTCTTTGTTCGGAGCCAAACCTCGGTAACACTTACTGCGTGTCAAGTTTGTGGCGTACGCGATTTCCACGATGAGCGAGATATCCGACGTCGAGGTCGTTGCGACCATTGACTCGCTGTTTCGCGCGCATTATGGGCGACTCGTGCGTGCGCTCACCCTGGCTTGCGGCGATCGTGAGGTCGCGGCCGATGCGGTGCAAGAGGCCTTCGTGAAAGCCCACATGCACTGGCGCAAAGTTCAGGAGTACGAGGATCCGGTCGGCTGGATCCGGCGTGTCGCAATCAATCGACTGCGCGACGACCATCGCCGACAGAACCGCAAGGGCACCGCTTTGCAGCGCCTCGCCGGCCAACCACAGACGGAATCGGTCGAGCAGAACGGTTTCGATTCTGAACTGCCGACGATCCTGGCCCAGCTGCCGCGACAGCAACGCATTGCAATGGCGTTGTTCTACGTCGACGAGTTGTCGATCGCCGAGGTAGCAGCCGCCCTCAATGTCAGCGAGGGTGCGGTCAAGTCGTATTTACATCAGGGCCGCGCTCGGCTTCGCAGCGTGGTAGCAAGCGGGGAGGAGGTGCATTCGGATGAGTGAGTTCCACGATCCCGATCTGCGCCAGGAACTGGGTCGCCTCAGCGGCCCCTATCCAGATGACAATGCAGCGTTTGCTGCTTGGCAGCGCCGTGTCGGCCATGCTCGGCGACGGCGCGCGGTGGCGTGGGCCACAGGAGCGGCCTTGTCCCTGTTGGTCGCAACTGTCGGCGCGGCTGCTCTGCAGAGCCCCGGCCGGCACACGCTCGTGCCAGGAGAATCGGCAGAGGTCAGCGACGATCTCGACAGCACCGTCGCCCCGACCGAGGCCGACGACTCCGCGACCACAGAGGTCACCGTTCCACTGACCACAGTGCCCACGATATTGGCACCAGAGACCACGACCAGCATCGTCGAAACCTCGATGCCCGAAGTCGAGACCGAGGCAACGCAAGCAGGGGGCGATCAACCGGAGAACACCGCGAAGGGCAACGGCGGCTCGCCTGTCAGCCCAGCACCCGGCGCATCGGCTACGAAGATGATCAACTCCGTCGGTGGCTCCATCACGGTGCGACAGGACGGCGGCCAACTGAGCGTCATCGCGGCCACCCCCGCCGCCGGCTTCCACATGGGTGAGATGCCTCATACGAGTGAGAGCCTCGAGGTGACGTTCAAATCGAGCGATCACCAATCCGAGATCAGGGTCAAGCTGGTCGACGGGGTCATCAGAGCATCGGTGTCCGAGGACACCACCACCACCGAAGGTCACGACACGACCCTGCCCGACGGCGGAGGCGATGGCAGCCATGGTGGCGACGTTAAAGGTGGCGGCGGCTGACGCCGATATCCAAACCATCTCGAGCACTCGAACGTGTCAGATGTGAACGGGCTACCAGGAGGGTCTCATGAAGCTCAATGAACACAGCAAGATCTTCGTTGCGTCAGCGTTCGCTGGCGCACTCGTACTCGGCGCGGCAGGTTTCGCCGCGGCGGCCACCGGCGCCAATCCGGTAGCCAAGGTACAAGCCGAGATGCTCAGCAACCAGGACGACGAGGTCACGACCACGTCCAGCGGCGACACAACAACGACCACGACCACCACCACGACGATCGCGGGCACGACAACGACCGCCTTGGAGACAAAGACGGCTGTCGGTGACACCACGTCGTCGGTCGAGTCTGAGGCCCCAGAGGTCGAAGTCGATGCGACTGAAGTAGACGACACGGAAGTCGACGACACGGAAGTAGACGACGATGCAACCGAAGTCGACGACGACTCGAACGACAGCAGTGGCTCGGGCAGCTCCAGCAGCGGCCACGACGACGGCGACCACAGTGATAGCGGCGACGACGACTGAGCTGAACCTGCTCAAATACGGCCGGTGAAAACCGACTGGAACCCGGTGCTCCGTGCGGAGCTCGACAAGCCCTACTTCAAAGACCTGCAGCAGTTCGTTGCCGACGAACGCTCCCGTCGCACCGTGTTCCCACCGGCGGATCAGGTCTTCGCCGCCCTGCATCTGACCCCATTCGAAACCACTCGCGTGGTGTTGCTCGGCCAGGACCCGTACCACGGTCCCCGGCAAGCCCACGGCCTGTGCTTCTCCGTGCAGGACGGGGTGCAACTTCCACCGTCGCTGGTCAACATCTACGCGGAGTTGCGAAACGATCTCGGTATCGAGACCCCGGCCCACGGCAACCTCGAGTCGTGGGCTCGACAGGGGGTGCTCTTGCTGAACACCAGCCTCACCGTGCGGGCCGGCGCTGCTGCATCGCACCAGGGCAAGGGCTGGGAGATCTTCACGGACGAGGTGTTGAGAACGGTCAACGCCAAGCCGCACCGGGTCGTGTTCATCCTGTGGGGCTCTCACGCCCGCAAGAAGAAGTCGCTGATCGATCTGTCGCGACACACCGTGATCGAGTCCGCCCATCCGTCTCCGCTCAGCGCGCACAACGGCTTCTTCGGCAGCAAGCCGTTCAGCCGCACCAACGCAGCGCTGATCGAGGCCGGTCTCGACCCGATCGACTGGGGGTTGGCTTGATTTTGGTGAGGCGGCGAGGCAAGGAACGTCTTCGTGAACTGGGGCTGGAACTACATCACCCACGACCGAGGCTTGACACCCGCCTCCTCCTCGACGCCTCCCACACACCCGCACCGGCTCCCTCCCGAATCGTCAGTGACGATATGAAGTGCCCGCTACTACTCAGTTGGGGCCGCGTTTGGAGTGTCAGGACCCCATACGGGTCCCCCGGCGCCAAACGCTTTCAGTTGGGGCCGCGTTTGGAGTGTCAGGACCCCATACGGGTCCTGCGGCGCCAAACGCTTCAAGGTTTGCGGCGCGAGGAGAAAGCGGCGAGTCCCTAACCAGCGGGACTCGGGTAGACGCCTGGCGCTTCGCCTGGCGGCGGGATGGTGTAGAGCGAGACCGCACCAGTGGGATCGAACATCGTGTCGGTGGTCGGCCACTGACCGGGTAGGTAGCGCTGACCACCGTTCACGAACTCGTACATGCCGACGCCGTCCTTGCGGATCTCGTCTGGACCCGTCGCCGCGGGGTCCCACCAGATCGCCGTGGCGTCATCGACCCCGAGGTAGTCGGTGACGGGCCAGTAACCCTTGTCGCCGTACGTCAGGTACGGCTGGCTGACGACGAGACCTTTGGAGGTGCTGGGTAGGGCGAAGATGGCATCGCGGAACGTCTGCGGGGTGAGGTTGGGCCCGGTGCGTTGGATGGCTGCGAAGAACAACGCCGGATTCGGTGCAAAGACGGCGATGGTGTCGTTGGCCGGTGGGTCGACGCCGGTGAACCACTTGTAGATGAAGAACGGCCCGATCTGATCTGAGGGCGTGCGAGCGGCGAGTTGGGTCACACCGAAGGCGTGCTTCCACTGCTCTTGGTCATACGTACGTGCGAACGCGCTGACGTCGACGAGCGTGCTCGCGGAGATGACCCATTCCGGGAAGTACTCCTGGGCAGTCGCTTCTTTGGTGAAGTCGCGTGGCGCAACGGGATCACCGCTGAAGACGATGGTCGTGACCCCGGCCGCTTTCATGCGGGTGATCACCTGAGTTGCGGTTGACTGGATCGTGGTCGGATCGAGTTGGTAGGCGACCACCTCGGCGAACGGCGACCCCGCAGTCTGCATTGACGCGGCGAACGTGTCGGCGAGCTCTTTCGACGCGCCACTGCTCTCCAGATACAAGAGCCCGAGCTTGCGTGGCTGGTCCTTCACCGCGTCTCCACCATGGGAGGCGTTCTTGCCGATGATCTGCTTGGTGAGGAGCTCGACGACATGTTGTTGCTTTTGCAACGGGCTTCCATCGAGACCCCACACGTACGGATCGCGGTCGCTGTAGAAGGTAGCCGGTTGGCCAGGCGTGCAGCCGATGCAAATCACTTGATGCGCCGCCAACTCGTCGGCGAACGAACTGGTCAGTGCCGGGCCGCCGAAGACTGCGAACGGCTTGTATTGCAAGGCGATCTGCGCAGCGTCGGCTCGCGCCGCGACCTCGTCGGTCGCGTTGCCCGTACCCTCGAACGTGATCAGGTTGACCTTGCGCCCGTACAGCTCGTAGTAGGTCTCGTAGTAGCGAACCAGTTCCTTCATCGTCGCGAACTGGTCGCCGTTGGTGTCGTCGACACGTATCGCATCGGTGATGTAGGCGATGATCGGGTCGGTCTCTTGGCCTTCGTAGTAGACGATCGTGATCGCGTCGCCGGTGACTCCCGGTGCTGTGGCTCCGCCGTTGTCACCGCTGAACGGTGCGAAACAGGGCTGGGCGAAGAAGTCGGGAACGGCCAACTTGCCGGTCGAGGTGTCGCATCGTGCACCCCAGTCGATCTTGTCGGCCAAACCCTGCTGTGTCGCCTGGTCGAAAGCCAAGGGGTACGTCACCTGCGCTGGTGCGGCGGTGCCTGGCGTCGTAGCACCGGAGCCCACTGTCGAGCCCGTCGGTGCCGTGGATGCCACCGGTGTCGACCCCGCACCTGTGGTGCCGGGTGCCGAGGCGACCGTGGTGTCGGAGCTCGCATCATTGCCCGAGTCTCGAGTGGCGAGGACGATCCCGCCGACGACGGCGGCGAGGACGACAACCGCCACGATCGGACCCCATCGACGAAGCTGTCGGCTGCGATCGGCACCCGTCGAGCTGGCTGGCTGCATCTGACTACCCCCTGAGACCGGAGCGCTGACGCGCCGCTGCACTGTTGCCCAAGTAGCTCTCTACCACGTCCGGATGCGTCAGCACGTCAGCAGGGCTACCGATGGCTATCAACTCACCATGATCGAGAGCGATCAGCCGATCGGAGATTGAGGAGATCAGCGGAAGATCATGTTCGATCACCAGCAGGCTGGCGCCCATCTCGTCGCGCAGCCTCAGCAGGACCGGTGCCAACGCTTCGACCTCGCGCTGAGCGATCCCGCTGGATGGCTCGTCGAGCAGTACGACCGTCGGACGGTGACCGACCAGGCAGGCAAGATCGACGATTCGGCGCGTGCCGGTCGAGAGCTCGCGGATGAACGAGTTGCGATAGGCGCCGAGGTTCATCACCCCGATGAGCTCGTCGACGCGCACGTGGGTTCTCTCCTCGTCGTCAAAGACCGTCGGGAATCGCAACGCCGCCGCCAGCACGCTTCGTTGCGTGGTCCATCGCTCCAGAGCGACGGCGATCCCTTCTGCAACCGTCATGTCGGGAAAGAGTCGGGCATCTTGAAAGCTACGACCGAGCCCACGACGCGCTCGAACCGTGGCCGAGTTGCTGCTGATGTCGCGACCGTCGAGCAGGACGCGGCCGGCATCGGCGGTGACGTACCCGCTGATGAGATCGAAGAGCGTCGTCTTGCCGGCACCGTTCGGACCGATCATGCCGACGATCTCTCCCTTGCCGACGGCGAACGAGACATCGATGACAGCAGCGTTGCCGCCGAACGATCGACTCAGCCCTGTCACCTCGAGCGCCAGCTGATCGTCGTGCTCGATGGCGGCAGCCGGCTGGGTCGATGCCGAGATGTCGGTGAGAAAGACCGAGCGCAGGAGATCGGGACGATTCAACAGCTCGGCAGTAGGGCCCGCGAAGCGGATCGTGCCGCGCTCCATGAAGTAGGCACGCTCGGCCAACGACAGGGCGACGTTGACACTTTGTTCGACGAGGATCACGGCGACGCCGTCGTCGGCCAAGCGACGGACCAGGGGAAGCAACTGGCCCACGATCACAGGGGCGAGACCCAGCGACAACTCGTCGATCAGCAGGACGCGCGGCTTGGCGATGAAGGCCATGCCGAGAGCCAGCATCTGCTGCTGACCCCCGCTCAGGTCGGCGGCCGATGCGTGGTAGCGCTCGCGCAAGATCGGAAAGGTGGTCAACACGTCTTCGATCGCTGCGTCGACATCGTGCCGGTCGCGCGTCCATCCGGAGAGGCGCAGGTTCTCGGCAACAGTGAGCGAGCCGAACACCCCCTGACCGCCCGGCATCTGACTGATGCCGAGCGCTGCGATCTCGTTGGGCGGCGCGTGAGTGATGTCGCGTCCGTCGAGCACGACGGCACCGCGATCGGCCTCGACGACTCCACTGATCGCCTTGAGCAACGTGCTCTTGCCCGCCCCGTTCGTGCCGAGCAGAGCAACGATCTCGCCTTCTTTGATGTCGATCTCGACGCCGAAGAGGACCTGCCGGCCGCCGTATCCGGCATCGACACCACGTATGAGGAGCAAATCACTCTGACCTTGCCGTCGCTGGTACAACGCCTCGCTGCGTGCCGCTGCGGCTCGCCACACCTGAGCGATGTCGGCGTCGATGACCGACCCGGCGCTGCCCAGCACCAGGCTGCCGATGATGAACAGCGGGACCAGCACGAGCAGGCCCCAGCGAATTCCGACGTGACCGGAGATCCAGCCGATGATGGGCAGCACGATCAGGCCGGGGATCACCCACAACGAAGCCACGGAGAACCCGGTCGCCCTGGCTCGCGGCGGGATGGCCAGCGAGAGCGCTACGAGGATGCCAGGGCCCAGCATTGCCAAGGAGGCCGAGATCACACAGTTCACACCGACAGCGACAACGATGTTCGGCGCCAGTGCGAATGCGACTGCCGCGACAGACGTCGCAACAGCGACCCCGGCCAGGAACCGGATCAATCCGCGCATGTCGGAGAGAAACCGGCGGGTGACGATTCGCGAACCGAGCACGAGGCCGACGAGTTGGAAAGGTTCTGCGATGGCGGAAGCGATTCCCCTGGCACGGTCGTCGAGACCGAACTCCTGCTCGTACAACAACGACGCGAGGGCCACGAAACCGATCAAGGCGGTGGCGAGGAAGGGCAGGCTCCACCAGATGCGCTTGAGGCTCTCGATCTTCTGCACCGTTCGCCAACTCTCGGCATACGACGGCACCGTCTCCTCGGTTGCGATGACGTCGTCGCTGGCGCCCATCGCTTGGCGTTCCCACTTTCCCCGAACGGGCTCACGCAGACGCAGGGCGATGAAGGCGAAGACCAGCGTCGGGATCACGAACACGAGGAATGGCGCCCGCCAACCGAACGCGTACGCCAGCAGACCCGCTGACAGAGGACCGACGAACGAGCCGACCGCATTTGCAGCGCGATGCACACTGAACACCTTGCTGCGCGAGTTGATCGGGTAGTAGTCGGCGATCAGCGAGTTGTGCGTCGGGTCGATCACCGCCTTGCCGATCGAGCTTCCGCTGCGGGCGATGGTCAGCATGATGACACCCGTTGCGAGACCGGTCAGGCCGCTGAAGAGCGCCCACACGACGGCGCCGAGGATCGCCAGCGGGACCCGTCGCGAGCGGTCCGCATATTGGGCGATCGGCACTTGCAGGGCGAGCGCGGCAACCGAGACGAGGGCCACGAGGCCGAGCACCTTCGTGTTGTCGAGGTGGAACTCGTCGCGAATGTTCGGCAGCAGGATTCCGAACGCAGTCCGGTCGAGTTCATCGACGGCATTGAGGCCGAAGAGCACGACAAGCGGGAAGGCGGCTTCGCCGCCACAGATCTCGCGCAGCCAATCCCCGGGGTGACGGAAGGCGGCCAAGAACCGTCGCATCAGGCCGCCGGTTCCACCGGCACGGCAACGGGAGCGTCTGCGTTGGCTCGACGTGATGGCCGCACCAACAGCCGCACGCACACGTCGCGGAGAGTGATCCACAGGCCCCCGAGCCCACCCGGCAGGATCAGCAACGCCAACAGCACGCCGCCACCTGTCGACAGCAGTTGCCATTCTTGCGACGTGATGAACCAGCGGATGCCGCGCAGGTACACAGCACCGAGCACCGCTCCACCGAGAGAACCGAGACCGCCGATGACGGCCGATGTGAACACGCTGAAGCTCTCACCTGTGTTGTAGCTGCCCACACTGAACGACTGGTTGAGATGGGCAAAGAGCGCCCCACCGATCCCGGCCAGCACTCCCGAGATCACGAACGCCGTCAGCTTCGCCCGTACCGCCGGAATGGAATAGCTCTGCGCGGCACGCTCGTTCTCGCGCACCGCGAGGATCACGCGACCGGTTCGGGAACGGCGGATGCCTCGCGTCGCCAGGAACGACAACGTGAGGATGAGCAAGGAGTACATGTAGTAACGAATCGGGGTGTCGAGGCGGATCTGACCGAACAGTGGTGGCCGCTCGAATCGCTTGTCGCCTTTGGGGAACCATCCGAAGAAACGATCGCTCAGCAGCCACTGCTCGGTTGCCAATCCCAGGGCGAAGGTCGTGACAGCCAGATAGAGGCCGCGCAACCTCAATGCCGGAACACCGACAGCGAACGCAACGATTCCGCCGGCGCAGCCGCCGATCAACAGGCCAAGAGTCAGGTCGACGTGCCATCGCGATGTGCATGTGGCGCTGACCGCCGCGCCGATGCCGACGATGGCCATCTGGCCAAGGGAGATCTGCCCCGCCCACCCGGTGAGTACGACCAGCGACAGTCCGATGATCGCGAAGGCGAAGATTGCCGAGGCCTTGATCGTGAAGGCCACGTCGAACACCAGCGGGGCGCCGAGCACGACGACGATTCCTACGATGACCAGGGCCCAACGAACCATGCGAACCTTTGGATGGCGACGTTCGGCAAGTGTCAGCGGCCGTACTTCTTCGGCCCCGCGCCAGGTGCTGGCCGAATCGTTGTCTCTCCGAGCTTGACTGCTCCGCTGAACGAGCAGCACCACGAACATGACGGCGGCCATGATCGGATAGGCCGCGGCCGGTGTGTCGGAGTTGAAGCGAACGCCGGATTCCAAGAGGCCGAGAGCGATCGCGGCCATGGCGACGGTCGGCAGACGTTCGAGGCGGGCGATCACGAGAGCTGCCAGCGCCTGCAACAGTTGCGGCAGGCCGGCGGCGTACCCGACGGGGACGCCGATGATCCCGCTGCGCAGGAACAGCGCAACGAACGACATCGCCGCGGCCATTGCCCACACCACCGTGTTGAGGCGGCCAACCGGGATGCCGAGCATCGCGGCTCGGTCTCCGCGCTCGGCGCTGGCCCGAATCGCCAGGCCGTATCGGCTGCGGGCGAGGAACCAGGCAACGCCGGCCATCATCACTGGAGCGACGATCAGGGCGATGAGGTGGTTGGCATTCAGAATGACCTGACCGACGGTCAGCTTCCAACCGACCGGCGGGGCGATCCGCTCGCTGGCCAGGTTGTGGCCCCACCACCTCGGGATGAGGATGCCGATCACGACGAGCAGCTGAGTGATGCCGAGCGTGGCGACCGTGACCACCAATCGGGGCGAGTTGCGAAAGCGGCGAATCAGGGCGAACTCGATCACGACGCCAGCGACGATCGACATCACCAACCCGGCGGCGAAACCCAACAGGTACGGCCATCCCCAGAACAGGATGAACGCGGCAGAGAAGGCCGTCGGGACTGTGCCGAGCTCCGCCTGCGCAAAGTTGATCACTCGATTGGCCCGATAGATGAGGGCCATCCCGACCGCCATCACCGCGGTCAGCAGGCCGAGCACCAATCCGTGAAGCCACAAGCCGAAGGGCAGACCAAAGAAGATCAGCTGTATCCCGAGAATCGCCGCGATCGCCCCGCCAGCGACGAGGCGGGTCGGGTCGACTTTGCTGACACCTGGGCGTCGCACGCCGCGACCGTAGCTTGCCAGGACCGTAGCTTCACGGTGCGCCGGCCACGTACATTCACGTCTGTGATGTGGACCGAGAACCAGCGGGTCCGCGAGTTGCGCGCCAGATCTCGACGGGCCGACCTCGCGGTGCGGACCATCGAGGGATTTCGCGAGCACCGCAGCGGACGCAACGCGGCGCTCATCGCCCACTTCGGTTTTCTGTCGGTGTTCCCACTTCTGTTGGTGTTCACGACCGTGCTCGGCTTTGTTCTGCAAAGCCACGCAAAGCTGCGTACCGACATCATCGATTCGGCCCTGAACCAGTTGCCGTTCATCGGCCAGCAGATCGCGACTGACCCGGCGAAACTGCACGGCAATGCCGTGGTGCTGATCCTTGGCTTGGCGGCAAGCCTGTGGAGCGGGATGAAGGCCTTCGTCGCCGTGCACGGTGCCTTCGACGACATCAGCGAGGTGCCGCTCGACAGACGATCGAATCTCTTCATCACACGCTCACGGGCACTGCTCGGCATGGCCTACGTCGGCGGCGCGCAGATCGTCGCGGCCATCCTGACCGGGCTTGCCAGCGTGACCGGCATAGCAATCATCAGCAAGGTGCTGTTGCTGGTCTTCACGACGGGGATCAACACCGGAGTGTTGGCATTGAGCTACCGCTGGCTACGAACCTCGTGGCCATCGTGGCGCACCGTCCTTCCCGGCGCGATCGTGGGCGGCGTGTTGTTCGCCGGTCTCCAGGTCGTCGGTGTCGCTGTTGTCGGCCGATCGATCTCCAAGGCGTCACCGGTGTATGGCACCTTCGCCTCCGTCATTGGGCTGCTGTTCTGGCTCAGCCTGCACGCAATCATCGCCCTTGGTGGTGCCGAGTTGAACGCCGCCCTCATCGCCGACCCCCCTCCGAAACCCCCGGATTGCGACCAGGCGTGACCGACGCCGTCCCCAGTAGACAGCCCGCACTCGAGGGCAGGAGCCTGTCCAAGATGTACGGCACAGTGGTCGCTCTCGATGACGTCGATCTCGCCCTCTACCCGAACGAGGTCCTGGCGGTGATCGGCGACAACGGGTCAGGGAAGTCGACGTTGGTCAAGTGTCTGTCCGGCGCTGTCAGGCCGAACTCAGGGGCGGTACGCCTCGAGGGGCGGGTTGTGCGTTTTCGCAACCCGGCCGACGCCCGCATCGCCGGGATCAACACGGTGTACCAGACGACGCAGTCAGCGCCGGCACTTGACATCGCCGCGACCCTCTTCCGCAATCATGAGGTGCGTACGCCCGGCCCCATCGGCCAGCTTTCGAAGAAGCTCGAGGAGCGCGGACTGCGCAAACCGGCGGCAGCACTCGACACAAAGGTGATCATTCTCGACGAACCGACCGCGGCGCTTGGTCGGCGCGAGAGCGTTCGTGTCATGAGGTTCGTCGACAACTTGCGCGGCCGCGGTCTACCTGTCCTGTTCGTCACGCACAACGTGGCTCAGGCTTTCGAGATCGCCGATCGGATTCATGTGCAGCTTGATGGACGGCGCGCTGCTGTCGTCACCCCGCGGACGACCAGCCTCGGCGACGCAACGGGCCTGATGAGTGGCAAGTTGCAGATCGCCGAGGAGGATCAGACACTCGGGCCAGTGCGTTGAGCTCGAATCCCGGTCAGGCCAGATGCACGACGATGTCGGCGCGATCGCGGCTTGCGAGGACGAGTGCTGCGTTTGCCTCGTCGGACCGCATCACCCATTCCCGCGCCTCCTCGGGGGACTTGCCGAACTCGATGTGCCGGTCGATGAGCCGCGGCACGCGCACAGCGCTGTCGACGTCCACGAACCAGACCTCGTCGAGCGACGGTCTC
>JANMRB010000248.1:0-19075 GCA_031370825.1 Ilumatobacteraceae bacterium | reverse complement strand
TGAAGTAGTGCTGCGGCTCACCGTGAGAGACGCCGATGCCGTGATCGTCTGTGGTGGCCTGGGTCCGACGCACGATGACCTGACCCGCGAGGCCATCGCCGCCGTGATGGGTGTCGATTTGGTCAAAGACGAAGCGGTCGCCGATGTGATCACCGAGATGTTCGCCTCACGAGGTCGGCACATGGCCCCCAACAACCTTCGTCAGGCGTTGGTCCCGGTTGGCGCGACCGTGATCCCGCAGACTCGTGGCACGGCGCCGGGTTTGATCTGTCCCATCATTGTCGGGGGTATCGAGAAGGTGATCTACGCAGTTCCGGGCGTGCCTCATGAGATGAAGGAGATGGTAGAGCGCGCAGTGTTGCCGGATCTTCGCCGTCGCTCGGGCGAGACCGGGGTGATCGTCAGCCGAACGCTGCGCACGTGGGGGGACAGCGAGAGCGGCCTCAACGAAAAGCTCGACCCGTTGATCAGCAGACTCGATGACGCCGGCAATCCGACCCTGGCGTTCCTCGCCAGTGGATGGGAAGGCTTGAAGGTTCGACTGACCGCGAAGGCTGCAACGCACGCAGAGGCCGAGGCTGTCCTCGACATGTGGGAGGCCGAGGTCCGCAAAGTGGTCGGTGAGAACGTCTTCGGTCTCGATGACGAGACCATGGAGTCGGTGACGCTTGACCTCATGCGCTCTCGCGGGATCACCCTCGGTCTCGCCGAGTCGGTCACGGGTGGGCTCGTGTCGGGCCGTCTCACTGCTGTGCCCGGGGCCAGCGACGTCCTGCGCGGTGCGGTGGTCTCGTACGCCAGCGATGTGAAGTTCGAACTCTTGGGCGTGCCGGAGGGCCCGGTCGTCAGCGAGGCCGCCGCAGGTGCGATGGCTGCCGGCGCGCGACGCGCGCTGGGCGCCGACGTGGGGTTGGCACTGACGGGCGTCGCCGGACCAGCCGAACAAGACGGCATGCCGGTCGGCACGCTGTGCGTAGGGATCGACGATGGCAGCACGGCGGTCACCCGCACGTTTCGTCTGCCCGGCCAGCGCGAGCAGATGCGCCAGATGAGCGTCATCACTGCACTCGATTTCCTCCGCCGTCACCTGCTCACCGCCGAATAGGCTTCGGCCACGCCTCCGTAGCTCAACGGATAGAGCAGCGGGTTTCTACCCCGTAGGTTGGGAGTTCGATTCTCTCCGGAGGCGCTGAGGGATGGGGGCCATCGTGGAAGCAACAAATACCCGTGTCGCGGTCTTGGGCGGTGGCCCCGGTGCTATTGCGGCAGCGTTCGAACTGACCGCAACGCCGGAGCTGCGCGCTCGGCACCAGGTCACCGTGTACCAGCCGGGGTGGCGGTTGGGCGGCAAGTGTGCGAGCGGTCGCAACGCCGCACATCACCAACGCATCGAAGAGCACGGGTTGCATGTGCTGTTCGGCTTCTACGACAACGTGTTCGACGTGTTGCAGCGCGTCTACACCGAGCTACATCGCACGCCCGGCACGCCCTTGGCGACGTGGCAGGACGCGGTCAGCGGGTGTAGCGACCTCGTGTTCTACGACCACTACGCCGACCGGTGGAACAAGCAGATCCTGCACTTCCCGGAGAACAGCCGGGTGCCGGGTGACGGCGACCGCATTCACATCGGTGAGGTGATACGCCGATCGATCGACGCGGTCCTCGGTCGCATCGAGGCGATCGCCGGTGTTCGTCGCGAGGAAGTCCTGCCGCCTGGTGCACAGTTTGATCGAGGATTTTTCGGGGACCTCACCCGGGTCGTCAGCGAGCACATCTTCAGGTGGTTCCATGACCTTGCCACAACTGCAGAACACGAGGTCCACCGTGAGGTCGTCAGGCTGCTCGCAGGCGAACTTCACCGCCTCGAGTCCGGCGTCGACCACATGCTGGCCAATGCCTTCGAAGGTGTCGGCAAGGTGTTGCGCACTGCACGCGATCTGCTGTGGAAGCTGTGGGTCGAGCACCACCTGGAGGAGGACGAAGTTCGCTTCGCGTTCACGTCACTCGATCTGTTGGGCACGATGGTGTGCGGAATCGTCGACGACAATCTGATGGGCGACGGCTTTCAGAAAGTGAACGGCGAAGAGTTCAGCGCGTGGTTGCTGCGAAACGGTGCTGAGCCGTTCTCGGTCAGCAACTCGCCGATCGTACGAGGGCTCTACGACCTCACGTTCGGTTTCGACGGTGGCGATCCCCAAAAGCCGAATCTTGCCGCAGGGCAGTCGATCGAGGCGCTGGTTCGGATCGGCTGCCTCTACAAAGGCTCCATCACATACAAGATGATGGCCGGCATGGGAGACACCGTCTTCGGCCCGATGTACGAGGTGTTGTTGAAGCGTGGCGTCGAGTTCAAGATGTTCCACTGGGTGTCCAAGCTGACCCCGGCCGCAGACGAGGATGCGATCGAAACGATCGAAGTGATCGCCCAGGTCGACCTCGAGCCCGACTATCCGTTCCTCGTCCCCGTCGGTGGATTGCCGTGCTGGCCATCGGAGCCGGCCTGGGACCACATCGTCGACGGCGACAAGTTGCGTGCGGCCGGGGTTGATCTCGAGCAGACGGCGAACCCGCTGAAGCGAACGCCCACTGTGTTGAAACGAGGCACCGATTTCGACCAGGTGGTTCTGGGCATCTCCGTCGGTGGATTGCCGCCCATATGTGCCGACCTTGGTGGCGAACGCAGTCCGAGGTTTCAGGCGATGCTCGACAATCTCACCACCGTGGGTACGCGGGCGGTGCAATTGTGGTCGGGCAAGACAACCGAAGATCTCGGTTGGTCGCCGACGGTCAGCTCGATCTCGACCAGCGATCTCGAACCGCTCGACACGTACTGCGACATGTCACAACTGATCCCGAGGGAAGCGTTCCCTTCCGGCGAGGTCGGCAGCATCGGCTACTTCTGCGGGCCGCTGAAAGACGCCGTGGATCACAACGCGGCTCTCGCTGCAGTCAAGCAAGAGGCCACCGATTTCCTGTCGAACGACGCCAAGCAGATCTGGCCGAAAGCGGTCGGTCCGTCAGGTTTCGACTGGGATGTGTTGGTCGATGAGGCCAACGGTCAGGGTGTCGCCAGATTCGATGCCCAGTACTGGCGCGCCAACACGCAGGGAACGGAGCGGTACGTGGCCACCCGCGCCGGCACCGTGCAGTATCGCCTGCGGTCGGATGAGAGCGGATATACCAACATGGTGTTGGCCGGCGACTGGACTCGAAACGGCATCGACGGGGGATCAGTCGAGGCCGCATTTGCCTCGGGCCGCATGGCGTCGCGTGCTCTGTGCGGGTCGCCTGCATACGTGCCGGGTGAGCATGGTCCGCTGGTCGACGGGCGCGGTGTTGCCGAGCCCCCGACCTACGTCGAGTTCGGTGGGCTCGACACCTTCCCTGGTCCGTACGACTGCCGCAACACGACCCTCTACAGCTTCATGGTGATGGCCGACATCGGAGCGCTGGAGCGCCTCGTCGATAAGGTGCTCACCCGGCCAACGATGGGTGCCGCCGAGTTCCGTCCGCTGGCTCCCATCGTGATGTTGAGCGCCGGCGACATCGTCAACGTCGTGCCGTTGACGCCGCCGTACAACACATACGGAAGCGTCAACGAGAAGCAACTGGCGGTGTGGGTGCCGGTTGTCCAGGTGTCGGGAACGGGTGCCGACAAGAAGGCAAAGAACTTCTGGATGTTCACGTCGTACATCTGGGTCGACAATCCGATGTCGATGGCGACAGGAAGAGAGATGTACGGATGGCCGAAATCAATGGGCGTGATCGACCTTCCTAACGCCACCGACGCGTCGATCTCGATGCAGACCTACGGCCTCGATTTCAAACCAGGCAACCAGCCCTCGTACCAGGAGTTGTTGAGGCTGACGCCGACCGCGGACGCGGTCGTCGGTGCACGCGCCGGAACGACTGTCGGCGCCTTCGCTCGGGCGGTGGTCGACGCGGTCAAGGCCGAGCACGACCTCGACCTGACCTTTGGGCTCGGCATCGCTGTCGACCTCTCCGATGACGCAATCGACATGTCGCTCCCCGAGATCTACCTCAAGCAGGTCCGTTCCATCGAGTGCGGTACCGACGCAGGGATGCAACAATTGTGCGATTCGCACGCCAAGATCGAGAAGGTTTCGTTCCAGCAGCTACCAACGTCGTACGCGCTGAGCATTCAAAAGATCTCCAGCCATCCTCTCGGACACGATCTTGGCATCGCCGACCAGGAAGTGAGAGTCGGCTTCAAGATCGAGATGGACTTCCTCCAGGACGTGGGCAGAGTGCTGTGGGACGCGTTCGATCCCACGGTTGTCTTCTAGTCCACAGCAAGAGTGGCTGAATCCGATCGCGAGGCGTCGGTCAAAGCAGCTTTGGTGAAGTCGAGCGCCTCGCGCAGTGTGCTGCTGGCGAGCGCGTCGGTGGCTGCGGCAACGGCGTCCTCGTCGAGCGTTGCTCGAACGGCCGGCATGAGCCGATCGATCGCCGCGATCTGGTCGGGATGGACGGGCGTCATGCGGTTGCGCTGTTCCCAGCCGAGCACGCCGAGCGCCTGTGCGTGCCATCCCGCCCGAAGTAGGAGAACTGCCGATTGCATCATCCAACCAATGGCTTCGCGCGGATCGGCCAGCGAGAGTTCGGCCATTGCCTCGACGGCATCGACCATTGCTTGTGACTGCGCCGAGGCCCGTGCGGAATGGAGGCCCACGAGCTGGCGGCTGGCAGCGTCCGCGAGGAACGAGTTGCGCACCGCGAGAAATCGATCGCGGTAGACCTTGACTCGCTCCGAGAGTTCCATCGGATCAAGGTTCGAGTACCGGTCGACCTGCCATTCGGCGAGCGTGCGCCAGGTCGGCACCTCATGGTCGGGGAGCATCGCGAGCGCCGTCGCGGCAAACTCCCGAGCGCTCTGCGGCTGGTTCAGATAGCCGTGGATCGCGGATCGGACGAGCATCGTCATGGCCCGGACTACCGACGGGCCGAGCGGTTCGAGCCGATCGCTCAATCGTTCCGCGATGGCATCGCCGTCGGCAAGCAGACCGAGAAAGAAACAGAGTGAACTACCGCCAACCAGATCAGCGGGAATCTGTTCCGGCGAGAGCTCGAGACTCGAGGTCTCGGCCCGGCCGAGGAGCTCGCGGGCTCGTTCGATGCGGCCCTCGTTGAGCTCGAGACATGCTGAAGTCTGGAAGAGGCAACACCGGTCGGCGATCGTGACCGACGACAGATCGAGATGATTGATCGCCTCCGTTGCCCACACAGCCACTTCGATTCGTCCGTGCATCATCACGTCGATTGCAGCGTGCGACACGATGTCGATCACCAGGTCGACGCGACCATGGTCGCGGTTCCAGACGTACGCGGCGCGAATGTCGTCGTGTGCACGATTGCGGTGCCGCACGGCGGCCCCTTCGCGAGGGCTGAGCATCTCTTCGTAAAGCTGCCGCGACAGATGTGCGTAGTGCTGGGCATGTGCCTCGTGCAAGGCCCCGCGCTGGTCGCCCATCGCCGCACTGCCGAACTCGCGCACCGTATCGAGCAGCCGGTATTGGGCGACGTCGGCAGAGACATCGGCGATCACCAGCGAGTGGTCGACGAGCTCGTCGAGCTGATCGGAGATGGTGAGGGCGTCCAGACTGTCGGCGCCGACCAAATCGAGCACGTCGGCGCTCGTGAAATGACCGGCAAAGACAGAAAGCTGGCGCAACAGTGCCTGCAGTGCGGGATCGAGGTGTTGGTACGACCATTCGAGGGTGTCGTACAGCACTCGGTGACGCTCATCGAACCCCTTGGTGCTGCGCAACAGCCGAAATCGTTCGTCGAGGTGCCGCTCGATCTCCTCGGGCGGCATTGATCGCACGCGCGCCGCGGCCAACTCGATCGCCAGTGGGATGCCGTCCAGCCGTCGACAGATCCGCGACACCACCGCCTCTCGCTCGCCGCCGAAGTCGATGGTGGCGTTTGCCGCCTGTGCCCTGGCGATGAACATCTGCTCGGCCGGCGAGTCGTGAGTACCGGTCGGCAATGCTTCGATTGCGTAGACGCGCTCGCCGGCGAGGCCGAGAGCGGCGCGGCTCGTGGCGAGAACCCGAAGGTTTGGGCACGCACCGAGCAATTCGGCGGCCAAGCCTGGCACGGCGCCATTCAGATGTTCGCAGTTGTCGAACACGATGAGGGTCGATGAGCCGCCGATGGACGAAGCGATCGTCTCGGTAGGTGTCTGGCCGGTGGGCTGCGAGAGTCCGAGAGACTTGAGCACGTGAAATGGCAGCGAGGCGCTGTCGGCCAGAGGGGACAGCGCGACGAAACGAACCGACTCGACCGACTGCCCAACGGCTTCGGCCGCGATCTGGAGCGAGAGACGCGTCTTGCCGATGCCTCCCAGACCGCGCAACGTCACGAGTCGATTTGATTCGAGCAGCTTCAGGACATCAGTGATCTCGCCGTCGCGGCCGACGAAACCGCTGAGTTGTATCGGGAGGTTCGCTCGCATGCGGTCAAGAGAGCGCAACGGAGGAAACTCGTTGCCGAGGCCGTCGATCACCACTTGCCACACATGTTCTGGCGCTGACAGGTCCTTCAGGTAGTGCAACCCGAGGTCGGCGACGTCGACCTCGGGGCACTCGGAGTGAGCGTCGTCGGAGAGCAGCAGTTGACCGCCGTGGCCGGTCGCCATGATCCGCGCCGCGCGGTTCACCGTCGAGCCGAAGTAGTTACCGTCGCGCAGGTTCGCAAAGCCAATATGGATTGCCATCCGGGCCTTGATCGTGATTGGTCTGGGCCACGGCTCGTCGGCGATCAACCGCTGGATCTCGGTGGCAGCGGCAACGGCATCGGCCGCGCCCGCGAAGGCTGCGGCGAAGCTGTCGCCTGCGGTCGAGAAGACGACCCCGGCCCATCGTTCGATCGAATCGACCATCAACTCGTCGTGTCGTGACACCGCAAGGTGCATGAGCTCGGGCTGAGCATCCCACTGCCGGGTCGAGCCCTCGAGGTCCGTGAACAGGAGCACGACTTGTCCACTCGGCATCATTGCGCGTCAACGATAGACATGTGATTGAGTTTGGCCTGATACCGCAATGCTGTATCGGGGATGAGCGAGAGAGCGAGAGGCAATGGAGGCCGATCCGGGCTGGGGTTTCAGTTGGAAGTCGATACCGCTGGTGTTCGTCCCACAGCTGGCGATTCGGCGGGCGGGGCGAGGTGGGCAACGTGATCCACTGCTCGAGTTGCGTTTGGTGTTTGTGACCTTCGTTGCGGCGATATTCAGCATCGGAGTCGTCGCCTTCTTCCTCGGCAACATGAGCGAGGGATCCGAATCAACCGGTCTGTCGGTAGCGATTGTCGTCGCCGTTGGTTGCACTTCACTGCTGGCTCAGCGTGTCGTGCCTCGACCGCTCGACTGCACCTCCCTGGAGTTCCTCGCTTCGAGCTACAGAACCCGGTTCTTTCTTCGTCTGGCGATTTCCGAGGCCGCCGCCTTGGTGGGCTTCTGTTTGGACATCGCGCTGGGCCCATGGTGGGTCTACTTCATCGGAGCCGGCTTCGCGCTCATCGGGTTTTCGCAACTTGCACCGACCGCTGGCCATCTCACGCTAGATCAAGACTCCCTGTCCCTGAAGGGCTGCACGCTCTCGCTGGTTGAAGCGCTGCGTCTGCCGCCTACCTCCCAGCTCTAGGTCATCCAAGGATTGACGAATGAACCCCGACCTGTTCGCCGTTGCCCGGAGTGATCTCGAGCGACTCGTCGCGCTGCGATCGGCACAACACAAATGCTCGATCTCATGGGCCGTGGTCGCCGACGGTGAGTTGGTGCTGATCGGCGCGCACCGAGCCGAGCCGGACCCGCTGCCGAGCGAGCACACTGTCTTCCGCATTGCGTCGATGACGAAGAGCTTCACCGCGACATCGATCCTGATGCTTCGTGACAGTGGGCTGCTGCGACTCGACGACCCCGTTGCCGAAATTGCGCCCGAGTTCGCGGCGGTCGTTGGGCCGACGACCGATTCGCCGCCGATCACCGTGCGCCATCTCCTGTCGATGGCCGGCGGTCTGGCAACAGACGACGCGTGGGCCGATCGCCACGTTGACATGTCCGATGACCAACTCGATGCCCTGCTCGGTCGTGGCCTCACATCTGCTTGGGTCCCCGATGCGTGGGGCGAGTACTCGAACCTCGGCTTCGCCATGTTGGGTCGTGTGATCCGTCGGGTCTCGGGACAACGCGCCCAGGATTTCATCAGCGAGAACCTTCTGCGACCGCTCGGCATGGACCGCACGACCTGGGTGCAACCGAGTCACGACGATTGGGCGCGGCCGTACAGGGTGAACGACGAGCTACGCGTCGCGGACGTCGCCCCGCTCGCCGATGGAGCGATCGCGCCGATGGGTGGGCTGTGGTCGTGTGTGTCCGACCTTGCTCGCTGGGTGGCATGGCTCGCCGATGCGTTCCCCGCTCGCGACGATCCGGACATGGGACTGTTGCGTCGAGCATCACGTCGTGAGATGCAGCAGGTGCATCGGGCATTTGCCACGACCCACACCCCTGCCGGCGGCGAGGGCGGCGAAGCCGTTCCCGAGCGGATCGACGGCGGTGGCTACGGCTTGGGTCTGTTCGTCATTCACGATGCCCGCTTCGGCCATTTCGTTGCTCACTCCGGAGGGCTGCCGGGCTACGGGTCCAACATGCGATGGCTTCCCGGTCGCGGTATCGGCGTGATCGCACTGGGCAACTCGTCGTACGCGCCCATGTCGATGATGGCCAGGAGGATGCTGGAGATCATCGACGACCACGGCCTCGTCCCGGCGGCGCCCTGCCAGCCGAGTGCGGCGCTGGTCGACGCAGCCCAACGCCTCGCAGCGCTTCTGTCGTCTTGGACCGACGCTGCCGCGAACGAGCTGTTCGCCGACAACGTTGCGCTCGACGACTCGTTCAGCCGCCGGGCCGGTCGAGCGGGAGAACTTGCATCGGTTCATGGGGCCCTTGCGGTCGAAGCAGTGGCAGCCGTCACACCGATGCGTGGGCGGGCGACGATGCGACACGCTGACGGCACCGAGCGACAAGTCGATCTCGAGTTGTCGCCGCTGGTTCCGCCGCGACTTCAGCTCTACGACGTCGTTGAAGGGTAGGGATTCGGGCGATCTCGCCCTACCCTGGAAAAGTCCGCAATTCGAGCCGCATGAGGTCGTGTGTGAAGTTCAAAAAGGGCGACACCGTCATCTATCCGCAGCATGGCGCGTGCATCGTGCAGGGAACCAAGAAGATGGAAGCGTTCGGCGCAACGCAGGAATACCTGATCCTGCGCACGGTGATCAATGAGATGACACTGTCTGTGCCGACGTTGAAGACCGACGAAGTCGGCGTACGTCCGCCGGTCAACGCCGACGAATTGGAAGACCTTGTCTCGGTGCTGTCGAAGCCTGACCCTCGCGTACCTTCCAACTGGAGCCGTAGGTTCAAGAACCACCAGGAGAAGTTGAAGAGTGGCGACGTCTACCAGGTGGCGGAAGTCGTGCGAAACCTCGCCGCCCGCAACCGCGACGCGTCGCTGTCGGCCGCTGAGCGAACCATGTACGACCGGGCCCGCATCAACCTCATCAGCGAGATTGCTCCGGCCCTGAAGGTCAGCGCCGAGGACGCCGAGAAGTACCTCGACGAGGCGTTGGCCAAGGGCGTGTTGAAGCCACCGAAGGAAGTCAAGAAGAAGGCCTGAGGCGCCTGTCCTCAGCCTGCATGTCGCGGCGCCTCAGCGCACTCGTGGCATCACGATGAACGGCCACGGTGAAGGTACTTCGCCGACGGGAACCTCGATCACGACCGGCCCCTCGTGATCCGTTGCCTTGCGCAGTGCGTCGCCCAGCTCGTGCGGATCGTGGGCTCGAAGTCCCAGGCAACCGAAGCTCTCGGCGAATGCGACGATGTCGGGATTGACGAGCGTCGAGGCGATCGTCCGCTCGAGCCCGAAGCGCTCCTGCTGGATGCGGCGGACGTTGCCGTAGGCATGGTCGTTGAACACCACCATGATCGCTGCGATGTGATGCTGCACCGCGCTTGCTAGCTCCGTCGCGGTGAACAGGAAACCTCCGTCGCCGATGACAGCTACCACCGTTCGGTCGGGAGCACCGGCCTTCGCTCCGATCGCGGCCGCGACGCCAGCCCCGAGCGTGCCGGCGAAACCGGTCGAGAGGTACGTTCGTGGGTGGCGGAACTGGTAGGCGAAGTGGGCGACGAACGTCATCTGCGTCGCGTCCTCGACAAGGATCGCATCGTCCGGGAGAGCGTCGTGGATGGCGGCGAGATACGACAACTGCGGTTCGAGGTGAGCGATGTCGTTGTAGAACTCGGCACGTTTGGCGTTGAGTTCGACGCGACGGTCTTGCCGCTTCACGTCGCTGAGACGATCGACCAACAGGGGTACCACCTCGGCGGCATCGCCATAGATGCCGAGCGCGCCGATTCCGTGACGATCCAGTTCGTCGAAGTCGGTGTTGATCTGGATCAAATCGAGTCCGGTGGTGCCCCATTGCAGCAGCGGGAACTCGATTCGCGAACCGATGCCGAGCACGAGATCGAGGTCGGCCCACCAGCGGTGGGCGAGGCCGATCGGCGCGAACAAGTGACTGGTCTCGTCCATCACACCATGGCCCATCCGTCGAGTCGACACAGGTGCTTGCAGCAGCTCGGCCAGCCGGCGTACGGCGGGCGAGGCATCTTGGGCACCGGTGCCTACCCAGATCAATGGGTTGACCGCCGCACGCAACTTGTCCGCGGCGCGATCCACAGCCTCGAGGTCGACCGCGGGCATGGTACGTACCCCAGCCGCGACGGTCCCTGGTGCCGGTCTGGCCCACATGTCGGCGGGCACCTCGATGCCCACGGGTCGCGGGGTACCCGAGACGAGCTCGTCGAACGCCTCTTGGATCTGTTGAGCGGCTGCGTCGGGATCTCGAATGATCGCCGCGTGCTTGGTCACTTGGCGCAGGACCGCCGGCTGGTCGTCGAGCTCGTGGAGCACCCGGTAGCCCTTGCCAAGCAGAGGTGAATGGATCTGGCCGACGATCGCCAATACCCGCGCACCCGCGCCGCAGGCACTCGACAAGCCAGCGGAAGCGTTGAGCAGACCCGGGCCCGGCACTACGCACATCGCCGACGGCCGGCCAGTGGCCTGTGCAGCACCCATCGCCATGTACGCGCAGCCTTGTTCGTGGCGGGTGACGATCACCTGCAACCAGTCGCGTGCGTCGACAAGGGCATCGAAGAACGGGTCGTTCTGCACACCGGGCAAGCAGAACAGCTGACGTATTCCGCTGGCCTTCATCCCGTCAAGGATGTGCTGGGCGATCGTCCGGTCTCCGTCTCTTGGCATCATCCGATCGTAACTACAGTGCAACGCCATGACCGGACGAACCGAAGTGAGCCGTGAACAGCTGGAGCGCGACATTCGCGGTGGTGAGATCGACACCGTGCTGATGGTCTTCCCCGACCTGCAGGGTCGCCTCACGGGCAAACGAACAACGGGTCGGTTCTTCCTCGAGTCCGTGGCCGAGGCGGGCACGGAGAACTGCGACTACCTGATCGCCTGCGATATGGACAACAATCCCGTTCCCGGCTACCGGTTCACCAGCTACGAGCAGGGCTATGGCGACATGTTGGCCCGAGCCGATTGGAACACGGTTCGCAGGATCCCTTGGGTCGACAAGACGGCGATGATCATGTGCGATCTGTTCGACGTCGACACCGACGAGTTGGTCGAGGTTGCCCCGCGCACCGTTCTGCGACGTCAGGAAGAAGCGGCAGCCGAGCTCGGGTTCCTGCCGATGGTGGCAAGCGAGATCGAGTTCTACCTCTTCCAGGACACGTACGACGAGGCTTACGCGAAGGGGTATCGGGACCTGCGACCGCACTCGCCGTGGCTCGAGGACTACCACATCCTGCAGACGACGAAGGACGAGTACATCCTCGGTGCAATCCGTCGCGGCCTGGAAGCCGCGGGTGTGCCCGTCGAGTTCTCGAAAGGCGAAGCAGGTCGCGGCCAGCACGAGATGAACCTCGACTACACGACTGCCGTCGAGATGGCCGACCGCAACAGCGTGTACAAGACCGCGGCGAAGGAGATCGCTCATCTCAACGGACGCTCCGTCAGCTTCATGGCCAAATACGACTTCAACGACACGGGCTCCTCGTGCCACGTGCACTCCAGCTTGTGGTCGCTGGACGGCAAGAAGGCCATGTTCGACGATCACCACGGTCCTCACGGGATGAGCGAGACCTTCCAGCACTACGTCGCCGGCCTGATCGCGACTGCGCAGGAGTTCAGCCTTCTGTGGGCTCCGACGGTCAACAGCTACAAGCGTTTCCAGCCGGGGTCGTGGGCGCCCACCGGCATCGGGTGGGGTGTCGACAATCGCACCCTTGGCTTCCGCAAGGTCGGCCATGGGAAGGGCGGCCGCGTGGAGTGCCGGATTCCGGGCAGCGATGCCAACAGCTACTTCGCCTTCGCCGGTCAGATCGCCGGTGGTCTGTACGGGATACGCAACAAACTCGAGCTCGGCGACCCGTTCGTCGGCAACGGCTACGAGGCCACCAGCATCGGTCGCATCCCGTGGAACCTTCCCGACGCGATCGCGCTTTGGGAGGGTTCATCGATCGCCAAGGAGTGCTTCGGCGACGAGGTCCACCACCACATCCTCACGATGGCCAAAGGCGAGTGGCTCGCCTCGAACCAGACGGTCACCGATTGGGAGTTGCGCCGCTACTGGGAACGCATCTAGAGGAAGCCGTGACCTGGATGACACCGTCGGAGATCGTGACCCACGGATTCGCGACGTCGCCGGTGGTCATGATGAACGAGGCGCACAACGGCATGTCTCGCTGTGTGCGAACCCGGCGGATCGGCCGTGAGATCCTGCCCGCCGCGCACGTCACCGGTTGCCGGCATCTTGCGATGGAAGCGCTGCCGAATGTCGACGCTGGACCGACGGTCGGCGTGACCTCGCTTCCTAAGGTCGCTTATCTCGCCCAGCCCGAGATGTATGAGTTCGTCCAGGCGGCGCTGGGGCTCGGCTGGACGCTCGTCGCCTACGAAATCATCTATCAGGATGGTGAGATGTCGATGGACGCAACGAACCGTCGCGAGCTCGTGCAGGCCGAGAACCTAACGGCCGCGTGGCACCAGATCGATCGGGCGCCGATCCTCGTGTGGTGCGGCAATGGGCATCACGCCAAGATCGGTGGTGACGGATGGACACCGATGGGTGTTCACTTCCCGCAACTCGCTGGTGTCGATCACTTCTCGATCGATCAGACAGCGACGATCTCGTTTGCGGCTGGACATCGGCCGAACATCGAGTTGAGCGACGATCTACGAGACACGCTCGATGCTCGTGGAGGTACGGCGGGGTTCATCGATGATGATTCAGCGTCGGGCTTGGAGGTGCCGGATCACTACGACGCTCTGATCCTGTCGACCGACAACGAGATGGTCGGCGCTGTTTAGTCAGTTCAGGCAGCGTGGCAGTGAGTGCGACGCAGGCTGTCCCAGTCTTCATCGGTCAGGAACAGGGGGCTGCGATCCGTCGTTCGAGTCGCGATCAGCACCATGTGGTGTCCGGCGACGTCGAGGTGACCTTGAAGGTGGTGGTCGACATCCCACGCGATGTCCGGCAACGTGGTGGAGCCGAGAAGTTCGGCGAGGTGTCGCACCGCTAGATCGTGGGCCTCTTCGTCATTCAGTCGATTGTTCGTTTCCATTTGGCTCTCCCGCATTCTCGAGCGTCGACGGGGGGCATCGACGCCGAGAGATTCACCGTTGTCTGAGTATCGGCAACGGTGGCGTCTCGATCAAGGACATAGGTCCCAAATAGGTCAAGAGCACTACTCAACGTAGCCGTGGGGGGCGAAATGGCCTGGGATGGCTTAATGCGAATGGCTACGGTCTTCGCCGATGACACTGCGCTTCCACGAGATCTCCGAGTCGCGCCACCGAATCCTCAACCCGTTCACGGCCGACAAGCTTCGACTGCTCGGTCAGATCTGCGCAGGCGATGCATCGACACGAGTTCTCGACCTGTGCTGTGGCAAGGCCGAGATGCTGTGCACGTGGGCCGACGCGCACGGCATCACTGGCGTGGGTGTCGACATCAGCGCAGTCTTCCTGGCTGCGGCCCACGAGCGAGCCGTGGAGCTGGGAGTGGCCGACCGGATCACGCTGGTGCACGCCGACGCGGCGGACTATCTGGCGCAAAATGCCGACCAGTTCGACGTCGTCAGTTGCATCGGGGCGACGTGGATCGGCGGTGGTCTCGCCGGCACATTGGACCTGATGCGACCGCGGATGACCGCCAACGGGCTTGCCGCCGTCGGCGAACCGTATTGGATCGATCCGTTGCCGGAGGGCCTCTCGGTGCTGGAAGTCGAGCGCGAACAGTTCGAAACACTGGCCGGGACTCTCGAACTCTTCAGAGAAACTGGTTTCGACCTCGTCGAGATGGTGCTGGCCAACACCGATGACTGGGACCGCTACGTGGCCGCGCAGTGGGCCACCGTCGACCGGTGGTTGGACGCCAATCCTGGCGATCCTGATGCACAGGCGATCCGAGATTGGATCACGGCGGGCCAACGCAGCTACCTCAGTGTCGATCGCCGCTACCTCGGATGGGGAGTGTTCGTGCTGCGCCGCTCAGCCTGACGCCAGACCGAAAATTCTACGAGCACCGGTAGGTGGTCGCTCAGGACATCCCACTGCGCGCCCCCCTGCGGCGTGAGTCGGGCGCTGACGATCGCCGTCTCCGGAACCAACACGTAGTCGATGCGCTGGCTCGGCGCGATCGAGGGGTTGGAGTAGTCGCCGCCAGGATCGACAACGTCGAGAACTCGGAACTCGCGGATCACCTCGGTTTCGTCGACCGCGTTGAAATCACCCACTACGACCGCGGGCCGGGTATCGCCTACGAGTGCGGCGACGCGACGTGCCTGAGCGATGCGTTCGTCGGCGCTGTGCGATGCGAGATGAGTGTTGGCGACTCGGATTACGTCGCTGTTTCGCGTCACGGTTGCTGCCATGGCAACCCGATGCAGGTAGATCCACGTCGACACTCCGGGTGAGATCGATGCGGTCACCGTCTCGGAGATGGAGTGCGGCGTCAACAGGGCCAGGCCCTCGGCGCGCCACCACAGGAGAGGGGAGTAGGGGTAGTGCTTTCGGGTCCACAACACCGGCCATCCCAATCGTCTGGCGAGTCCTCCGGCCTGGTGCCGCTGAACCTCCTGCAGTGCAACGATGTCGGGTGCGTAACTGGTGATCACCTCGGCCGTGACATCGAGGTTGGGACGACGCGCTCCGAGGATGTTCCAAGTCAGCACTCGCCAGGTCGTCATGGTTCTCCAGTTTGGGCTGTGCACTACCGTAGGCCGCCATGAATCGTCTGGCTGGCAAAGTGGCATTGATCACGGGTGCGTCGTCGGGCCTGGGCCGCGTCGGCGCCGAGCTGTTCGCCGCCGAAGGCGCGCAGGTCGTGATCGCCGATCTCTCCGACGGCGACGAGGCCGTCGAGGCGATTGCCGCGGCCGGTGGCGAAGCGACCTTCGTGCGAACAGACGTGACCGACGAGCATTCTGTCGAAGCCGCGGTGCAGCACGCCGTCGAGACGTTCGGCGGACTTCATGTTCTGTACAACAACGCCGGGGTGATGCTGGGCGACGACGACAACCCCGTCACGACCTCGGTCGAGACCTATCAAAAGACCATGGACATCAACGTGCTCGGTGTGTTGCTGGGATGCAAGTACGCGATCCCGGCGATGCAGGAGTCGGCCAAGCAATCCGGCGAAGCCGCTTCGATCATCAACGTCGCCTCGTTCGTCGCTCACATGGGTGCGGCTACCCCACAGGTCGCCTATACGGCGTCGAAGGGCGCAGTGCTGGCCATGACGCGTGAGATTGCAGTGATCTACGCACGCCAGGGCATCCGCGCCAACGCGCTGTGCCCTGGCCCGATCATGACCCCGTTGCTCGCCAAGTTCCTTTCCGACGATGCCAAGCGCAACCGTCGCCTGGTGCACATCCCCATGGGGCGATTTGGTGAACCGACGGAGATCGCCAACGGAGCCCTCTTCCTGGCGTCGAACGAATCGAGCTGGATGACGGGCCAGTCGTTGATCATCGATGGTGGCATCACAGCCGCATATGTGACACCCGAGTGACCGGACTGAATCAGAGTGGCCCGCTTCACGGCGACGGCAGCGACGTCGGCGATCTCGGTGATCGCGCTGTCGAGTGGATCAGGCAACGATTGACGAGTTCGCCTGTCGGGGTGGTCGGCGACAAGACGGCGTTGGACGCAGCGCTGGCGGAAACGATCACCGACGCGGGCCTCGGGGTCGACCGAGCTTGGGAGCGCTTCGAGCAAGTCGTCGCCCCCCACAACATCGGCCTCGACAGCGAACGCTTTCTGGCCTTCATCCCATGTTCGCCGTCGGTCGCGTCGGTGTGGATGGACACCATCGTCTCGGCCGGATGTTTCCCGGCCGAATCATGGCTGGAGGGAGCTGGCTCGGTGGCGGCCGAGAACCAGGTGATCGACCTGCTGTGCCGTACGGCAGGCATGCCCACAGGCGCGGCGGGATGCTTCATGAGCGGGGGATCGATCGGCAATCTCTCGGCGCTCGCTGTCGGCCGCGACTGCGCCTATGGCCGACGCGTTGTCGCCGTCGCCGATACGGCCCACGCTTCGGTCGACAACGCGCTGCACATCCTCGGTCTCGAGCCGTTGATCGTTCCGACCGGGCCCGACTGCCGGCTCACCGGCGACGCCTTGCGAACGGCAATCGGCGAGCGCCGCGACGTCGGGATCGTGGTCGCAACGGCGGGTTCGACGAACGCCGGCGTCATCGACGACCTGGCTGGGTGTGCGGATGTCGCCGCCGAGATCGGCGCGTGGTTCCATGTCGACGGTGCATACGGGCTTGCCGCGCTCTTGCTGCCCGAGCTCCACAGCCGGTTCGCCGGTTTGGAGCGCGCAGACTCGTTCATCGTGGATCCGCACAAGTGGTTGTTCGCCACCAGTGGTTCGTGTGCGCTCGTGTACCGCGATCCGAATCTCGCCCGCGCGGTCCACACACAACACGGGCCGTACATCGACGTGTTGCGAACCGCGGACGACGCCTACAACCCGTGTGATCTTGGTTACCAACTGACGCGGCGCGCCAGCGGCCTACCGATCTGGTTCGCCATGGCACTGCACGGTGTCGAGGCGCACCGCGTCGCGATCCGTCGCAGCATCACACTGGCTGCTGCAATGGCCGATGCTCTCGAAGAGGATCCACTGACCGAGCTGATCATGCGTCCCGAATTGGGAGTAGTGCTGTTCCGGCGCAGTGGCTGGGGAACGGACGAGTGGAGGGCGTGGGCAGCGGGGCTGCTCGTGGCCGGCACCGCGTTCGTCGCGCCATCGACGTTCAGGGGCGAACCCGTCGGTCGATTGGTGTTCATGCACCCCAGTACTCCACTGTCGATCATCGACGAGCTGATGCTCAGCTTGTCAGCGTGATATTGCCTCGGCGCGTGGCGATTCGCGCCCGCAACGCCGGCTCGCCGCGACTGATCGTTACGCTTGACCTGACACCAACGATGTCGAGGGCCGCGCGCAGGAGCTGTGGATCTCGGTGGAACACCTCGAGCTCGGCCAGCTCCACCGCGGGTGCCAACGTGTCGGTCGGGTGTGCCGAGCGACCCCAGTCGATCATGAACGGCAACGCTGGTCCGAACGGCCCGTCGAGCTGCGGGTAGGTTAGCTCCCACTCCAGCAAGACACCATCGGGCCGGCGACGCGACATCGCTGCAACCTCACCGAACTCGACGCCCGACGAACGAGCCTGCGAGACGATGTCGCCGAGCGGCCGCGCGGGTCGCACGCACCAAGCAACGAGCGCGGGCTCGACGATGTCGTCGATCCCGAATGGTCGCGGCCCATCCGGTTGAGGTTGCGATGGATCCGGCCCGATCACCTCCAGGTAGGTCGATCCACCGAGGGAGAGCAGCTCGTTGTACGTTCCCCGGCCGACGTGGCTGCCGCCAGGTGTCGGAGCAGCTCCCAGGATCTCGGTGATCGACTGGGAAGCGCGTTGTAGATCGTCGGATGCGTAGACCAGGTGGTCGATCATCCGATCATCATCGCGGGTGAACGCTCGTGATCTCGTGACCGGCAAGACTGGGTCGATGAGTTCTGTCGCCTTCATCGGGCTCGGCGTGATGGGTGCGCCGATGGCTCGCCACCTCGCTGCTGCCGGCCATCAGGTAACCGTCTACAACCGCACACCTGAAAAATCGTTGGCGTGGGTAGCGCTGTACGGAAATCGGGCGGTGCCGACACCGCGTGAGGCAGCGGAGGGGGCCGAGTTCGTCTTGATGTGCGTCGGGAACGACAACGATGTCCGCGAGGTGGTCTACGGCCCCGATGGCGTGCTCTCCGGCGCCGAGGCCGGCGCCGTCCTGGTCGACCACACCACAGCATCGGCCGAGGTCGCCAAGGAGCTGGCCGAGGCGGCGGCCGAGCACGGAGTCGGCTTCGTCGATGCACCCGTGTCAGGTGGGCAGGCCGGGGCCGAGAACGGGCAGCTGACGATCATGTGTGGCAGCGATGACGAGGCGTTCTACGAACTGGCCAAGCCGGTGATGAGTGCGTACGCGAAGGCCTGCTCGTTGATGGGTGGCGCCGGCGCAGGACAGTTGACCAAGATGGTCAATCAGATCTGCATCGCCGGTGTCGTGCAGGGGCTCGCCGAAGGAATCAACTTCGCCCAGAAGGCCGGCCTCGATCCGGATCAGGTGGTCGACGTGATCCGCTACGGCGCGGCGCAGAGCTGGCAGATGGAAAACCGCGGCCGCACCATGGCCAAGGGCGAGTTCGAGTTCGGATTTGCGGTCGAGTGGATGCGCAAGGATCTGGCGATCGTGCTCGGCGAAGCCAATCGCAATGGTGCGCGGCTGCCTCTGACCGCTTTGATCGACCAGTTCTATGCTCAGGTGATCGCCCGCGGTGGCCGCCGTTGGGACACGTCGAGCCTGATCCATCTACTCGCCAACGACTGAGGA
>JANMRB010000239.1:0-9895 GCA_031370825.1 Ilumatobacteraceae bacterium | reverse complement strand
GGGTGAGACGGCACGCCGAAGGCGTGCTGGCTCACGCGGGGGCGTCGACGCCTAGTTCGAACTTGAGGTACTCCTCGCCGGTGTCTTCCCAATCCTCGAACTGGATCACGCCCATCTCTTCGAAGCGACGGCGGAGCCACTTGTCGTTGCGGTCGAGCAGGCCGAGCTTCTTGCAGTTCGGCACGATCTTGGAGAACAGCATCGACTGGAACACTTTTCGAGTCGGGTCTTCGAGCACCAACGGCACGATGTCGCGGACCTTGACGCCCATCCGCTCCCACACCTCTTGCTGCATGAAGCGATCGCGCATGCGAATGGCGGCTTCGAAGGCGAACTCCTGGCGATCCTTCATCTCGGCATCGCTGAGGGAGTCGTAGACCTCCTTCAATGACAGCACGCCGAAGGCCACATGCCGGGCCTCGTCGCTCATGACGTAGCGCAGCAACTGCTTGAGCAGCGGCTCATTGGTGAACTGGTGCATGAACCCGAAAGCTGCCAACGCGAGTCCCTCGACCATCACCTGCATGCCCAGATATGTCATGTCCCACCGGCTGTCGTTGACGATGTCGTCGAGCAGCATGCGCAGGTGCGAGTTGATCTGGTACGTGCCGCCCAGTTTCTCGTCGAGATATCGAGCGAAGACCTCGACGTGGCGGGCCTCGTCGACAACCTGTGTGCTGGCGTACAGCTTGGCGTCGTACCACGGCACCGTCTCGACGATCTTGGCGGTGCAAAGCAGGGCACCCTGCTCGCCGTGCATGAACTGGCTGAGGCTCCAGTTGCGGCTCTCGATACCGAACTCCAACCACTTCGCCTCGTCCCACTTCTCGACCGGGGTACCGATGTACATGTTGGCGTCGATGCCGGTACCGATCAGCGCCTGATCCTCGGCAACGGTCTTCTCGATGTCGACCTCGGTGTCCCACGGCAGGTCAGTAGTGGCGTTCCATTGTCCGACCTTGGCCTTCTCGTAGAGCTTGCGCAGCGCCGGCCTGCTGAGGGAGTAGTCCCACGTGAAGATGGTGTCGGCGTTGTCCTTGACGATGTGCGCGATCTCATTGGGATCGTGGGTGGGGATGGCCAGGATCGCATCGATGTCGTTGATCTCGGTACGACCGATGATCGTGTGGTTGTCGTTGTGGGTGACAGTCATTGGTCAGCTCCTAGTGAGGCTTGGCTGGAAGGCCGGAAGAACGAAGGTTTGGATGAAGGTCCGCGCGGAATCAGGTTCACCGAGGTCGACGTGTTCGGATGGTGCAAGGAAGTAGCTGATGACCAGACGAGACAGCAGCTCGACGAGCCTGGCGCCCTCACGGCGCGGCAGGTAGCCATCGACCAACGGGGCGAGGAACACGGTGGCAACGCGGATGATTCGTGGCAAACCATCGACGGTCAGTTGGCCGAGGGTGTCACCCGGCTCACTGGCGAGCATCAACGAAAGGTGTTGATCACTGCGCAGCTCATGGGTCGCATGCATGACGCAGCGAACCAGCAGGTCCTCGAAATCGCCGGCGCCGTCGAGGTGAGCGCTAAGCCGGGTGAAGAAGTCCTCCAACTCGCGTACGCGCAGCGCCTCGAACAAGACGTCCTTGCCGCCCGGGAACATCCGGTACAGCGTGGCTCGCGATACCCCGGCGGCGTGGGCGATGTCTTCGATCGTGACCTTGGCGAGCCCCCACCGTTCGCAGCACGACTTCGCGGCATCGAGCACGCGCAGCTCCGCCGGGTCAAGATTCATCCGTGAGACGCTAAGACACTTCTTGTCTCATTGTCAATAGGCCGGATGAACCACTCTGGTCACAGCCGGCCTGCGTCGATGATGCGCTGCACGAAGGCTTTGGTCCGATCCTGTTGCGGGTTTTCGAAGATCTGCGCCGGCGGGCCCTCCTCGTGGATGACGCCCTCGTGCAGGAAGCACACCTTCGACGACACCTCCTTGGCGAAGCCCATCTCATGCGTGGCCAGCATCATCGTCATGCCGTCCCTGGCCAGGTCGCGGACGATGTTGAGCACTTCACCGACCAACTCGGGGTCCAGCGCGGAGGTGATCTCGTCGAGCAGCAGCAGGTGAGGCTCCATCGCCAGTGCACGCACGATCGCAACCCGCTGCTGCTGACCCCCTGAGAGCCGATCGGGATATTCCTTGGCTTTGTCTTCGAGCCCGATCCGTTTCAGCAATGCAATGCCGCGCTCCTCTGCCAGTTCTTTGGTGTAACCGAGCACCTTCATCGGCGCCAGCGTGATGTTTCGCAGCACGGACATGTGAGGAAACAGGTTGAAGCTCTGGAAGACGATCCCGACCTCGCGGCGGAGTGCATCCACGTCGATACCTCGTCCACTGACGCGATCACCGCCGAGCCGGATCTCGCCGTTCTCGATGGTCTCGAGTTGATTGATGCATCGCAGCAGCGTCGACTTGCCGCTGCCGGATGCACCGATCAGGCACACGACCTGGTGCAACTCGACATCGAGATCGATGCCGCGCAGCACCTCGTTCTGTCCGAACTTCTTGTGCACGTCGCGGAGCTCGAGGAAGGCCATGGTTCTACCTCCCCGCCAGGGTCTTGGCCTGCTGGCGGCGGATCAGGCCGTCGAGCCACCGGGTGAATGGGATCGTAACGAGAAGGAACAACAACGCAGCCATCGAGTACGCGGCCAGTGTGCCCTTCGAGTTGTTGACGAACCGCGCACGGCTGACGACGTCGAGCACGCCCAGCGCGTTGATGAGAGCCGTGTCTTTCTGCAATCCGATGAAGTCGTTGAGCAATGGTGGGATCACCCGGCGCACTGCCTGCGGCACGATGACATGGCGCATCGTCTGCGAGTAGGTCAACCCCAGCGAGCGGGCCGCAGCGGTCTGGCTCCAGTGCACGGACTCGATGCCGGCGCGGTACACCTCGGACACATAGGCGCCGTAGGTCAGCGTGAGAGCGAGGATCGCGTACTCCATGTCGGAGAAGCCGCCCATGATCGGAACATGGGCCTGGGGAAGGCCAAGGCCGACGATGAGGATGACCAAGAGAGCCGGGATGCCGCGAAAGACGTCGACGTAGACGGTGACCAGTAGCCGAACAGGTCGGCAGGCAGGGCCCGGGAGGAGCCGCATGACCGCTATCACCAGCGCCCACACCAGCACGATCACCTCGGCGATCAGGAACACCTGGACGTTGATCCAGAACCCCTTCAGCAAGGACTTCCACGCACCGCCGTTGGTGACTGTTGACCAACCGAAGAACACCCGCGATACAGCGTGATGGTTGGTGACCAGGAGCCATGCGAGGAAGGCGATGATGTACACCGAGAGGCCGATACCGACCGCGTACCACGCCCAGTCGCGGGCCCGTTCGCCCTCGCGTCGCGCCGATTCGATCTCGCCTTCCCTGGCCAGGCGGCTGGCGCGAACGGAGTGAATCATCGACGGGATCCCCGCCGGCGGAAACAACAGGGCGAGTGTGGCAGCTTTTCGATAGGTCAACACCCGTCCCACCCGCCGCATAGCGGGCGGGACGGGGGCTACCAACTCGTCCAACGAAGGCTCAGACGGGTATGTCGATGAACGGAACCTTGGACGGGTCACCGCCGAGATACTTGGCGATCAGCGCGTTGATCGAGCCGTCGTCGATGAGACCCTGAATGATCGGATCGAAGATCGCCTTCTTGCCATTGCCCTTGCCGTAGATCGCGCCGTATTCCTCACCGGTCTTGAACTGGGCGACGACCTCCAGCTTGCCGCCGGACTGCGCAGCCTGCCCGAGGTTGATCGGAGTGTCGATCAGGACACCATCGACCGTGCCGGCCGAGAGCGCCGAATAAGCGGCTGCGAGGTCCGGGAACGACTTGAAGTTGTCCAACTGCCATCCCGGCTGGTTGCCCGGAGTGATGTAGAACTCTGCGGTCGTCGAGGCCTGCACCCCGATGGTCAGCTTCTTGACGTCGTCCCAGCTGGTCACGGTCGTTCCCTTGCTGACGAGAAGGCCCTGGTCGCTCTTGAAATACCCGACGGAGAAGTCGACGACCTTGGCTCGATCATCGGTGATGGTCACCTGCGCCAGGGTCAGGTCGTAACTCGTCGGATCGATCTGTCCGGCGACGACGGCATCGAAGTTCTCGTTGCGGAACTCCATCTTGAGACCACACCACCCGGCGATCATGTTGGCCATGTCGTACTCGATGCCGCTCTTGATCTTGTCGGGGTCGACCTCTTGAGCCGTAGTGCCCCAGAAGTTGGGTCCCGGCAGGCTGGTGACGACGCTGAGCACGCCGGGCTTCACGGGCTTGCAGTCATTCGCAGCGGCGCCCGCCGCGGCAGTGCCTCCTGATGCATTGGTGCCCGCTGCGGGTGTCTTGGAGTCGTCGCCGCACGCCGTGGCGAGCAGACCGACGGCCACGAGGCCGACGATCATTCGTGATGTCTTCATGAGTGGTGTTCTCCAGTTTGTTCACGTCTGGGCGGCGGAGGCCGCAGGCGACACGGTAGTGGTTTAACGTGTTGCCACGTGAACACGACTGCGGCAGACGAGCTCATCGAGCCGCATCAGCGACCCGCCTATGGGCCCTTCCTGCTCGTCGCCTTCGTCGGCCTCGTGATCTGCACCAACGTCGCCAACATCGTCTTCGCCCGTTGGGTGAAGACTCAGCCGGAGCAGCTGATCATGCTCTCCTCGCGGAATCGGTACCTGATCGGTGCGGTCGGTGCCGGAATCTCGCCGCTCTCCTATGTACTGATCGCAACTGTTCGCCTGACCGCTGCTGCGGCGGTCTGTCACTTCCTCGGCCGAGCGTACGGCGACCATGCACTCCGATGGTTCACGCGGTTCCTGGGCATGACCCCGGAAGCCGTCGATCGCTTCGAGCAGCAGTACCGAACGGCCGAATGGGTGCTGATCCCGATCTTCGTCGGCAGCAACATCGTGTTCGTGCTCAGTGGGACGGTGAAGACACGCTGGCGGCGAATCCTGCCGCTGCTGCTCGCCGGAATCGCCGCGCGCCTGGCGCTGCTGTGGTGGCTGGCCAAGCAGTTCGAGTCACAGGTCAAATCAGCGATCGACTTCCTGCAGCGGTACCAGTACCCGATCATCATCGGGTCGATCGTGCTGGTCGTCTTCAGCAATGTGGTCAACTTCCGACGCGGCCGGAGCTAGCGGCTGACTACATCCCGAGCATCGCGTCGAGACCCAGGGTCAGGCCCGGGTGTTCGGCGATGTGCTTGCACGCCAGGATCACTCCGGGCATGTAGCTGACGACGTCGTAGCTGTCTTGCCGGATGGTCAGGGTTTGCCCGTACGCACCGAGGATCACTTCCTGATGGGCGACCATGCCACGCATGCGCACCGAATGAATCCGTATCCCGGCCGGACCCTCCCCACCCCTCGAGCCCGGAAAGTGCTCGTGTTGGGTGGGATCGGCCGTCCATTCACTCGAGGCTGCTGCCATCCGTTTGGCTGTCGAAACCGCGGTTCCCGACGGCGCGTCGATCTTGCCTTCGTGGTGCAGCTCGATGATCTCGGCACTGTCGAAGTAGGGCGCCGCCAGTTCGGCAAAGCGCATCATCAACACCGCGCTGATGGCGAAGTTGGAAACGACCACACAGTTGCTGCCGCTGAACTCCGAACGGAAGGCATCGATATCGGCATCGGTGAAACCGGTCGTGCCAACCACGGCATGAATCCCGTGCATCGCCAGCCACGGCACGGTGATCCGCGCGGACCCCGCGTTGGTGAAATCAACCACGACGTCGCACGCGGCATCGACTAGCGATCGCAGGTCGCCGGTGATCGTGATCCCGTGGCGAGTCTCCCCGGCAGCGCTCCGGTCGATTGCAGTGACCAGCTCGAGATCGGGATCGAGCGCAACCGCAATGCACACTGCGCGCCCCATCTTCCCGCCTGCTCCGACTACGCCAACCTTGGTCTTCGACATGTCGGTTGACCGTAGCCGCATCGGCACCTGGGGTCAGCGCCGCGACCAACCGTGGAAAGGTACGCCGGGTTCGTGCTGCCGCGCAGCGGCAACGCCTTGAGCCACGGGCTGATGATGGCCAACACCCTACGTTGCGAATCGTCCGTGACGTTTCGGGCTCGGCGCAGAGAGCGTTTGGAGTCGACGGACCCTTATCGGGTCCCGCGACTCCAAACGCAACACCGAGAAGGGCGGTCAATTCGTCACTGACGATTCGGAAGGGGCTGCTTTGCGGGGTCCACCCTGGCCGGGACGTAGGGCTAGGAACGCCCGGTGTGGCCGAAGCCGCCACCACGATTGTTGTCATCCAGTTGAGAGGTCAGGCGGCCAGAGGTCAGGCGGCCGGCCCGACCGTGACCAGGATGGGGTCAGCGCTGAGGACGCGGGCGATCGTTCGCTTCACCGCAACATGATCGACGGCGGCCCAGCGGGCCACTTGCTCGTCGATCGGACGGATGGAACCCGTTGTTATCAGCTGACCGCCGTTTCGGGCCATGCGCGCACCGGTGTCTTCGAGGCCGAGCTCGAACGCACCCGTGAGATACCCGACCGCTACCTCGAGCTCGTCATCGGAGATGCCTTCGCTGACCAGTCGATCGAGCTCGGCACGCATCAATTCGATGACGTGGTCACCGTGCTCGGGTTGTGTGCCTGCATACATCTGGAAGGCGCCGCTGTCGGCATACGCGGACACTCCGGAATACACCGAATAGGCGAGGCCGCGACGTTCCCGGATCTCCTCGAACAACCGGCTCGACAGCCCTCCGCCGAACACCTGGTTGACAACGTCGAGCGCTTCGCGATCTTCGTCGCCGCGAGGCAGTGAGCGGTTGCCCATGACGATGTGAACCTGCTCAGTGTCGTCGTCGACCGACTGGTTGCCACCCATGGCTGCGGGTGCGTTACGCACCGGCATCTCCCTGGCGGGTCGTACGTCGGCGAAGGCGGATGAGATGAGCTTCAATGCCTCATCGTGATCGATCGGCCCGGCGAGGGTGACGACCATCGAGCCGGCGTGATAGTTGGACTCGAAGAACCGACGGACGTCGGCGGCGTTGATTGCCTGCACCGTGTGACGGTCACCGGCCGTCTCCCGGCCGAGAGGATGGTCGGCGAACAGCTGCGACGTGAACATACGGTGCGCAACATCGTCGGGTGAGTCGTCGTCCATCGCCAGCTCCTCCAGGATGACCAGCCGCTCGCTGTCGACATCGGTCTCCCGCAAGGCCGGCCGGATCAGCACGTCGCCGAGCAACTCCACGCCGAACAACGCGTGACGCGCCGGCAGCCTGCAGTAGTACGCGGTGTATTCCTTCGAGGTGAAGGCATTGAAGTCGCCGCCCACGCGATCGACCGAGCGTGATATCTCTTGCGATGTGCGCGTCGGTGTTCCTTTGAACAGCAGGTGCTCGAGGAAATGGCTGACACCACTGAGCTCGGATGGCTCGTCGCGCGACCCGACGCCTACCCAGACCCCAGTGGCCACCGACAACGCGCCAGGCACGTGTTCGGTGGCCACTGTAAGGCCAGATTCAAGTTGAGTGATCCGAAGGTCGGTCAAGACGAGTTGACCTTGGATCAGCGATGCCGCCGCGGGCCCCGGTTGCGGGCGCCGCGGTCATCGCGACGTGGGCCACGATCGCCTCGGTCGGCACCGCGGTCAGCAGCCCCGCCGCCTGCCTCGCCTCCGGGCCCGAGATCACCGAGCTCGCCGGCCAGTTCGGCGTCGAAGGCATCGTCGAAGCTGACGGCTACGGGACGATCGCCGACCGGAACCGGGTCGCCACCAGCGGCGGGGGCCGCCGCGGGCACGTCGCCGTTGCTGTTCGGGAAGGGATTCCACGACGGGCCGGGGGTCAAGCTGACCTTGCCCTTCTCGTCGATCTCTTCGACGATCACTTCGATCTCTTGACCGAGCGTCAGCACGTCTTCGACGTTGTTGATGCGCTTGCCCTTGCCGAGCTTGGAGATGTGCACCAGGCCGTCGCGGCCGGGAAGGATGTTGACAAACGCACCGAACTTCGTGACGTTGACAACCCTGCCCATGTACGTGGCGCCGACGTCTGCCTTCGGCGGATCGACGATGGCCAGGATGCGAGCTTTCGCTTCCTCCATCTTCGAGGCCTCGACAGCGCCGATCGTGACGATGCCAACCGAGCCGTCGTCGTCGACAGCGATGTCGGCACCGGTCTCTTGCTGGATCGTGTTGATGACCTTGCCCTTCGGCCCGATGACCTCACCGATCTTGTCCATCGGGATCGTGATCGAGATGATCTTCGGCGCTGTGGCCGCGACCTCTGGCCGAGGCTGGGCGATGCACTCGTTCATGTTGGCCAAGATCTCGGTGCGGGCTTCCTTCGCCTGATCGAGCGCGGCGGCCAGGACGTCGGCGGGGATGCCTTCGATCTTGGTGTCGAGCTGCAGAGCGGTGACGAAGTCGGACGTACCGGCGACCTTGAAGTCCATGTCGCCGAACGCGTCTTCCGCGCCGAGGATGTCGGTGAGGGTCGTGTACTTCCCTTCGGCGTACACGAGGCCCATGGCGATGCCGGCAACTGCGGCCTTGATCGGCACGCCAGCGTCCATCAGCGCCAAAGAGCCCGAGCAGACCGACGCCATCGACGTCGACCCGTTGGAGGCCAACACCTCGGCGACGAGCCGCAGCGTGTAGCTGAACTCCTCTTGGCTCGGTAGCACCGGTAGCAGGGCACGGGCGGCAAGCGCACCGTGACCGATCTCGCGACGCTTCGGCGAACCAACTCGACCGGTCTCACCGTTGGCCCACGGGGCCATGTTGTAGTGGAACAGGAAGTACTTGTGGGTCTCCGGGCTCAGGGTGTCCATCAACTGGTTCATCCGTGGCATGGCCATGGTGACGACGTTCATCACCTGGGTCTCGCCACGCTGGAACAGTCCGCTGCCGTGAGCGGTCGGCAGGACCGTGACCTCGCTGCTGACCGGTCGAAGGTCACGGGGACCCCGGCCGTCGATGCGCAATCCGTCTTCGACGATCCGCTTGCGGACTGCCTTCTTGGTCAAGCTGCGCACGGCTTCTTTGATCTCGCGCTCGCGACCGGCGAAGGTTGAGCCCTCGCCGGACAGCGCCTCGATGGCCTTGGCAGCGGCGGCATCGGTAGCGGCGTTGCGCTCGGCCTTCGCGCTGATGGTGATGGCCTTGGCCACATCGTCAGCGGCGATGGAGGAAACCGCATCGAACACGTCTTGCGCGTAGTCGAGCTGCGGGGTGTAGGTCATGGGAACGATGGGCCCGCGGGTGGCGATGACCGAGGCAACCAGCTGACGCTGAAGCGCGATCGATTCCTTGATAAACACCTTGGAAGCCTCGAGCCCGCCGGCGAGAACCTTCTCGTCGACCTTGGGAGCACCTGCCTCGTAGTACTCGAGGCTCTTCGCTGTGCCGCCGGCCTCGACCATCATGATGGCGACATCGCCGTTGTCGAGCTCACGCCCGGCTACGACGAGCTCGAACGTGCTGGCGTCGCCCTCTTCATAGGTGGGGTGAGGGATCCACTCGCCGGTCTGGCTATGGGCGATGCGAACGGAGCCGATCGGGCCGTCGAACGGGATGCCCGAGATCATCAGCGCGGCCGATGCTGCGTTGATGCTCAGCACGTCGTGAGGGTTGGCCATGTCGGCGCCCATGACGGTGAGCACGACCTGGGTCTCGTTACGGAAGCCTTCGGGGAAGGCCGGACGCAACGGACGGTCGGTGAGGCGACAGGTCAGGATCGCGTCTTCGGTGGGCCGGCCTTCACGACGGAAGAACGAGCCGGGGATCTTGCCGGCCGCGTAGGCCCGCTCTTCGACGTCGATCGTGAGCGGAAAGAAATCCGTTCCCGGCCGTACGTCTTTGGCGGCGTTGGCGGTGGCCAGCACAACGGTGCGACCGATGCTTGCCAGCACAGCACCTTGGCTC
>JANMRB010000223.1:0-3153 GCA_031370825.1 Ilumatobacteraceae bacterium | reverse complement strand
GCCTGTCAGACGTTCGAGCCGTCTACACAGGCGCAGCCGATGGCACGGTCTGGGCTCTCGATTCGGTCCAGTCATTCTTCGAGGCTGTCCATCACATGAAGGACTGGCTTGGCAACGACGTGTCGGTCGCTGTCACGAAAGCGGACGGTGACACACTCATCAACAACAGCGCGACGTTGCAGCTCTGCGCAGATCTCGCGAACGGTTCGAAGCACCTCGCGTTGACCACATCGCGGACTGGTGATCCTTCGACTGACATCACCCGCAATGATGCGACCGTTCTCGTGGGCACCGGCGGCTTGTCCAAGCACGCCTTCTACATCGCGTCTGGTGGCGTCGAGCACAGTGTGCTGGACGTCGCCGAAGCTGCCGTAGCCGAGTGGGAGGCGTTCCTCCGCGGGAGGCACTTGGTCTAGATCGCAGAAGCTTTCTGTCGTAGCGGCTGTCTGGTGAGCTGACACCGAACCTGGCTTGGGCACGCGGAACGCCCGTGTCCCGATATCGAGGACGGTCGCCTGGTCTGTGAACTTCGTCACAGTGAATTGTCCGTTGAGTACCGTGGCGTACCCCTGCGTACCGTGGCGTACCTTCTAATGTCATCCCGTCCCAACCCTTGGAAATCAAGCGCTTGCGGATCGAATGACATCGGTGTAATCAGAACGGTCCATGCCTTCGCTGGATCCTTTCACCGAAGCAGGGGAGCCTCATCCGCTGCTCACCGTTGACGAAGCGGCGCGCATGATGCGCGTTGGCCGGTCCCGCGCTTACGCCCTCGCTCACGAGTACATCAACTCTGGTGGCACGGCCGGCATGCCGGTGATCGTCTTCGGACCGGGTTGCTTTCGCGTTCCTCGCTGGGCGCTGATCGAGCTCATCGCAACGGGCCGCGTTGTCAGGCTCTGCGACGCCGTCGTGCAGCCGACCGGAGTGCCCGTTGCCCGCTGAGGCGTCGGTGCGCTCCGTCGTCGTCGGAGCCGCATCGAGTGAGTTGCGACGCGCGCTTGGTCCGACATCGTGGGTCGTGCTGGAAGAGTTGCTGCTGCGCTCGCACGGCACGAACGACGAGTGCGTCGCGTGCGTCTCGGTGCGTTCTTTGGCCGCGTCGCTCGGCCTTGCGACGGACACAGCGGCGCGAGCGATCCGCCGGCTCCGCGACGCCGGCCTCGTTACCGTCCGACAGGCTCGTCGGGATGGGCGAAGCGGAAGCGAGGTTTGCCGATGACAGGACGGCGATTCGCAAGGCGCTCGACCGCAAGAGCCACCGGTACGGACAGAACCTGGACGCGCCTCTGGTGGTCGCGTTGTCGACGGGCCGAGCATTTGTAGACGACACTGACCTCCTCGATGCCCTGTTCGGAGACGAAGTCGTCCATGTCCATCGGGAAACGATGGAGACCGAGTTGGGTCGCGCTCACAACGGGCTGTGGCTCGGGGCAAGAGGACCGAAGGCGCGAGGACTCTCGGCCGTGCTCGCGGCCAAGGGTGTCAGCCCGTGGTCCCTCGGCGGCGCGCAGCTGAAGCTGTGGGTCAATCCGTGGGCCGCCAGACCGGTCGATCTGGCGGTGCCGTGTATCGGCGCGGTGACGCCAGGGGATACGAGCATCGAGTGTCGCGACCCGGTCGAATCGATCCTCTCGTGGTTGAACCTCCCAGCGGATTGGCCTGGCCCGGAATTGCCTTTCGACGTTCGCGACTGACCTGTGATTTCGAGTGCGCGAAGGTTCCGCGTCAAAGCGAGATGAGCCGGCCGCGTAGGTCAGAGATCAGCTCCGGTGGCGGAGACGACGGCTGCGCCCAGTCGTCGCGGAGACCTCGTTCCCAACCGGGGAAGCCGCCCCACTGAAACGCGATTCGCAGGTAGTTGACGAAGGAGGTCATATGCGGCTCGGCGAGGAGCAGTGCGTCCACCCCATGATTCGGTACTTCAATCGCGTACGGGCCGCCGCCGCTTACGTTCGCCTTGTGAAGCCAGTCTGGCGCAACGTCGATTGCAAAGACGCCCCGATCCCACTCGGTGCCTCGGTCGTGCTCCCAAACGTCGTACTCGGAGAGGACGTAGTCGACAGGAGCATCAACGACCAGAGGGTCGGTGTAGTCGTAGTCCCAGTCTGGAAACGAGCCGACGAGATTCACGCGCCCCACGAGTTCATACCAGCCGCGCAAGGCCATTGGCATCGGTCCGATTCGTTGTTCGAGGTCGTCAAGCTGGCGCACAATGTCGGACGCCGGTGGTTCGAACGGAGTTCGGCCCTCGGGGTCCTCGAATCGGTATCCGCGAGCTTGCAACTCCGCTACGAGGACCACGACGTTCGCTCGCGCACGCCGCATCGTCTCGGTGACAACCGCGGTGGCGTCCGCGAGTGTCGATTCGTCTTCCCGGACCCGTCCGCCTAGTGACGTCATCTCGGTCCACACCTGGACGTGGTCACCTCGGATGTAGCGGTCGATCCGGGGCACGTGAGCGACGTTACGTCGACTCGACCCTTCGTCGCCGAATGGTTGACCGGCGCGACGGATGACCCCTTCGTCTGGTAGATCTGGGGCATGTCGTCGATCTTCGAGGTGCGCGCGCAGACCGGCGAGCGAGTCCATGCATTCGGCGCTCGGCGAACTCGGCAAGAAGCCGAGGCGCTGCTGGAAGAGTCACGTCAGCGAGTCGCCGCAGCCGGCGGCCACAACGACCGCTATTGGATCGACGAGATCGATACCAGTGGCATGTTCGAGATTCCGTCGCGACCAACGCCCAGGGAACGATTCCACGCGCGGGTCACCCTCCTACCGAAGTTGCCGCAAAGGTCCCAGACTGTCCGAGTCGAGGTGGTCGAAGGCGAGCGAACAGTTGGCGCATACGACCGCAACTACAGGATGCTGCAGACCTTCGAGCCATTCCGGCAGGGTGAGCGACACCTCGCGCTCGTTGCCCCCGACTACACCGCAACGTCGATCATGGATCTGTCGACCGGTGAGATCATCGGAGGGGAGGAACCGCAGCCGCACGGCTTCTGTCCGGTCGGCTTCTACGTACCGGACTGGTGGGATGTCCACGATGGTTCCGTGTTGCCCGGATCAATGCATTGGAGCCCGGACCGAGTGTTATGGCCGCTCGGCGACTTCGGCTTCGTCTGGGGCTGCATCTGGGGAGACGACTCGAGC
>JANMRB010000209.1:0-6509 GCA_031370825.1 Ilumatobacteraceae bacterium | reverse complement strand
AACGCTGAGCTACAGGACGCGCCAGAGCTGCGAATCGGCGATGATCTCGGTGATGCCGGCAGCCTGCATCGGCCGTGACAGGAAGAAACCTTGCGCTCTCCGGCAGCCGAGGCGGCCGAGCATGTCGAGCTGCGTTCGCGTTTCCACACCTTCGGCAGTGACATCCAGTGAGAGGGCTGCGGCCATTGCGACGATGGCGGCCACGAGTGCCGAGTCGTGCGGGTCGGCACCGAGTCCGACGACAAACGATCGATCGATCTTGACAGCGTCGACCGGGAAGCGCTTCAGATAGCTGAGCGACGAGTAACCCGTGCCGAAGTCGTCGATGGCGAGTTGCACTCCCAAAGCCTTGAGGCTCGCGAGCGTCGAGCCGAAGTAATCGATGTCCCCCATGAAGACGCTCTCGGTGAGCTCGAGGCAGAGCGAGGAGGGACGGGCGCCGGTTCGTCGCAAGACGTCCTCGACCAGGCCCGAGACATCGGGGGCGAGGATCTGACGCACCGAGAGGTTGACGGCCAGCGTCATCGAAGGCTTGGTCTCCTGCCACGCGTGCAACTGTCGGCAGGCCTCCTCCAGCACCCAGGCTCCGATGCGCACGATCAGGCCGCTCTGCTCGGCGAGTGGGATGAACTCGTCCGGACTGATGAGTCCGCGCTCGGGATGCTTCCACCGCAGCAGAGCTTCGGCACTCACCATCTCGCCGGTACACAGATCGACGATTGGCTGGTAGTGGACAGTGAACTCTTCGCGTTCGAGCGCACGGTGCAACGCCGACTCTGTCGCCATGCGCCGTTCCGCCTTCGACCGCAGCGCATCGTCGAACATCTCGAGGCGGCCTCTGCCGCGCTCCTTGGCGCGATACATCGCAGCGTCGGAGTCGCGCAGCAGGCTCTCGGGCGTGGCGCTGCCATCGGCAATGGCGATGCCAAGGCTGGCGGTCACGCTCATCTCCCGCGTGCCGATCAGACACGGCTGGCTCAATGCGTCCAGCACCCGTTCAGCGATCTGCACGGTCTCCAGGATCGACACGTCGTCGGCGACGATCACGAACTCGTCGCCACCGAAACGAGCTACGGTATCGCTGGGGCGAATCGCCGCGGCGATCCGTTTGCCCGCGTGACGAAGCAACTCGTCGCCGGATGAGTGACCCAGCGAATCGTTGACGACCTTGAAGTCATCGATGTCGAGGAACATCACACCGACTTGAGTGCCGCGCCGCCGCGCTCCGGCGAGGCTGTGCACGAGCCGGTCGGTGAGCAGGGCGCGATTGGGTAGACCGGTCAACGAATCGTGCAGAGCCTGATGGGCGAGTTCGACCTCCATCTGCTTGCCCTCGGTGATGTCCTGGAACTGTGTGAAGAGGTACTGCGGTTCACCCGTCTCGTCGCGAACCAACGTGACGTGCATCAACACCCAAACCACCGAGCCGTCGGGACGTAGGAAGCGACGCTCGCCTTGATACGTGTCGTGGCCGGAATCCAGTCGCGCCAGCCACAGCCTGCCGAGAGGCAATTCGTCGGGATGTTTGAACTCGCCCCAGCGGCGGCCGACCAGTGCATTCTCATCACGCCCCAGCATCCGACAGATCGCTGGGTTCACGCGGGTGACAATCCCATCGAGACCGGACATCAACGAACCGATCGCAGCCTGTTCGAACCCGATCTCGAAGCGGGTCTCCGCGGCTCGCCGTACTCGATCCGCTTCAGCCCGATCGGTGTCATCCATCATCGTGCCGGCAATTCGCATGACGGTTCCGTTCTCGGCCACCTCCGGCGCAGCGCGGCAGCGCACGTACCGCTCACCTGTGTCCGGTCTCACGACTCGGAGCTCGAGATCGAACGGAACACCATGTTTGACCGCGTTCCGCCACGCTCGGTCGAATTCGCCCAGGTCGTCGGGATGAACCATCGAGGCGAACAATGCGATCGACGGTTGCCGCTCCAGGTCGATTCCCAGGATCCGGTAGTACTCCTCCGACCACGTCAACACATCTTCGACGGCATCGAACTCGAAGCTTCCGAGGTGCGCTATTCGCTGCGCGTCCGCCAACCGCTGCTGGCTGAGCTCCAATGCCAACTGCGCCCCGCGTCGCACGCTGATGTCGTGCGCGACCACCGACAGCCCGACCACGGTCCCGGCCTGGTCGATCGTGGCCGACGCCGAGATCAGCACCTCTACCAGGCTCCCATCCTTGCGGCGACGCGTTGTTTCGAGATGCTCCTGCGGGCCCCCGGCGCAGAGCCGTTCGCGCATTCCGATCTGTTCGAAGACCCTGTCGTCAGGGGCGAACCACGAAGAAGGCTGACCGATTATCTCCTCCGCGGTGAACCCAAAAAGGCGTTCCGCGGCACCGTTCCAGCTGGTAACGATCCCATCGACGGTCGTACCGATGATGGCGTCGACCGACCCCTCGACGATGGCCAACAACCGCTGGCGAGCCTCGCGGGTAGCTGTGATGTCTTCGCAGATGGCCTGAAGGCCGATCGCCTCACCCGTGGCCGAGATCTTGACGTTCGAACGGAATCGCATCCACACGGAGGTTCCGTCCTTCGCCCGAAACCCCACCTCGGATGCCGCGGGCGTCCAGACGTGGGCTGTCCGTTGCATCTCGACACCCCGCCTCGGGTCGGCATACAACTCGACGATGTTGGTGACGTGTGCCATCAGGTCCTCTGCCGAGTCGTAGCCGAGCATCGTCGCGAAGGCGCGGTTGGCGGTGACAAAGTCCCCCGACGGCGTCGTCTCGACAACCCCCTCCGCCATGCCGTCGAGCAGACCCCGATAGCGCATCTCGTCGAGCTGCGAGCTCTCGAATGCCTGTCGCAACGCGTCGTCTGCCACGCGTCGCGCCGAGCAGTTCTGGAAGTAGAGGGTCACACCGGCGTGTGACGGGAACACCCGAACCGCATACCAACTATCGAGTGGTGGGTAGTACTCCTCGAACTCGACGAACTCCTGGATCTCGAAGGCCCGCCGATAGCTCTTGTCGAACGTGGACCCGATCGCCTCGGGGAACGACTCCCAAATATCACGACCAAGCAGTTCCTCGCGGGTCTTACCGAGCATCTCTGCTCCCCCGTCATTTGCGAAGACGCAGACCCAGTCTCGATCGAGGACCAGGATCCCATCGGTGATCCGATTGAAAATCTCCGCATCAACCGGAAGCGACATGGCTGCGGTTGTCGAAACATCCATGAGTGGTCCCGGGAATGGTTGAAGCGGTGTCGGAAGGACACCGCTTCAACGGTACGAAGTGCCACGGCGTCTCGGTAGGGCCGTTCGGCACTATGAATTGTCAAGCTTTCTTGCGAAACCCCGCTCCTGTGCGACTCAGAAACTCGACGTGCGCTCGCTCTCGACGACAGTTCGACCGTCGGTCGAAACGTGACGTTCGCGGGTACTGGTGAAGCCCATGAAACTGCCACGAGCGAGCGAGGCGATGAGCCCCACGATTCCGACGATGAGCAGGATGATTCCGATTGTGTGGATATCGAACCCGGTTGCGTTGTCGGTTACTGCCCACGTCATGATTGCTCCTGCCGCGATCAGCAGGATGCTTAGTGCTCCCATTGGATGACCTCCTGGTCAGCGGCACTCGCCCAGTGCGGGTACGGCCTGGGCGCAGGTTTCCCAGCGACACAAGCGAATAAACAAGATCTACGAGCGGGGAAGGTAGTACTACGTCGGTCGCGTGGTGGCCACCTTGCCCGTGCTCGCAGGATGCGGTTCACTGAAGCGATGCTGTCCGGTGCGGCCACGACGATCGCGCGCAGCGAGCTCCGCCGAAGGCCTTGGTCGTATGCCGCGCTCGCACTGATCATCGCCGTCGGCGGCGGGGCAGCCCTCGGCGCGGCCATCACAGCGCATCGCACGGATCGCGCCTACCCCGACTACATCTCCCGCTCCCAGGTCAGCAACCTGGTGGTGAACCCGAGCCGTGCTTCGGTGGCGATGGACACGGCGATTCGAGGGTTCCATGGCGTGCGCTCGGTGCACACGAGCGCACTCATGCTCGCTTCGCTCGGCGCCACGAAGCCGGCCCCGCTATCGGAACTGGAGCAGTCATCGGTCGACTCCTATCTGCAGGTGATCGGGTCACCGGACGGCCGGTTCGTCGATGTCGACCGGCCGCAGATGTCGAGTGGCCGCCCACCGTCCGGCGATCACGAGATCTTCATCAGCGATCAGGAGCGACCGGTGCTCGAGGCCGAGCTCGGTCACAAACTCGCGTTGGGTGACTCCGTCGACGTCGCCTTCTGGTGGAGCTTCGTAGAGGACTCCAGCCAGGATCCGTCGAAGGTCATCTCGCCGATCGGGGTCGAGTCGTTGCGCATCTCCGGCTTCGGACAGTTACCCGACGAGGTGCTTCCGGACGAGCTGTACCCGCGCCAACACGTCGTCGTCAGCGCCGACGTCGTACGCAAGTACAACTGCCTCGCTGACTTCCGACCCGACATGAACGACGACGAGGCCTTCGACACGGCGTTGCCGCTATCGTGTTCGACGAGTTACTGGTACTACTCGTTGACCCTCGACGGATCTCCCGGCGTCGTGGACTCGATCCGCACGCAGTTCGCGACCGCAACGCAGAAGCTGAACCCCGATCTTCCACCGCTGGTGTTGTCATTCGGAGCTGGCTACTTCTACATCTCGCAGGACAGGGCGGATGTCGACACCGCTGTCAGCCGGGCGATCCGCCCGACCGTCAGTGCTCTTCTCACGTTCGCGCTGGTCGCCCTTCTGACGACGTTGACGATCTTCGCGATCGTGCTGGCGCGCACGGTGCGCCGGACCGAATCGGACTCACGAACACTGGCATCGCTCGGCGCGTCGGTCTCGCAACGAACACGGGGCGCGCTCACACCGATGTCGATCGCTATCGCGGCCGGCCTCGGCGGCGCCGTCGTCACAGCAGCTCTGCTGTCGCCGATCGGACCGATTGGAAGCGTGCGATCGTTGGTCCATTCGCCGGGGATGAGCCTGCCTGGAAGCGTGACGTGGGCTGCCCTCGGCGCATTTGCCGCCGCGCTGCTGGCCATCGCGGTCGCAATGTCCTACGTCGGCGTGCATCGCGCCTCGCGAACCGACGTTCGGCCGCGGCCGACACGGCGTTGGTTCGCGGCCTTGTCGCGCAGCAACCGACCGTCGCTCACGAACGGCGTCGCCGCCGGTCTTGACGTGCGACGGTCCGGCACGGGTGCTGCAGTCGGTGGCTGTGCGGTGGCGATGGTGTGCGGTGTCGGAGCGCTGGTGTTCGCCTACAACCTCACCAGCCTGGTCGGCCAACCCAAGCAGTACGGATGGCCATGGGATGTGGGGGTCATCACCGGCGCGGGCTACGGCGACGCGAAGCCCGACGCAGTGGCCGCGACCTTGGATCACGATCGCGACGTCGAGAGCTACGCGCTGTATGCATTCGACTCCTCTTCAAAGTTCGGTGATCGAAGCGTGCCCGTCGTCTATGGGTTCGCCTCGACAGTCAACCCCGACCTGGCGATCGTCAACGGACGCGCCCCGCGCCACGCTGGTGAGGCAGTGCTGGGTGCGAAGACCGCGCAGCAGCTCGGCCTCGGCGTCGGCGATCACATCACGGTGCAGTCGAACTACCTCACCGAGGACGCCGACATCGAGGTCGTCGGCACGGCCGTGCTGCCTGCGGTCGGTGCGTTCGTCGCTGACAGGACTGGCTTGGGCAACGGTGCGTTCGTGCTGACCAGTCAGCAGCCCACGTCCGACAGCGCCACCTTCGTCGCGATTCACCTTCGTCGTGGTGTGGACCCGAACGCGTTCGTCGACCGTCTTCGTCCGACCTTCCAACAATGGGATGCCACCGGTGCGCCGCCCTTCACCTACTCGGGACCGGTGCGATCGCCGGAGATCGTCAACGTCAGCGAGCTCCGCTCAGTGCCACTCGTGCTCGGTGGCGTGCTCGGCGTTGCATTGCTCGTCGGGTTGACCGCGTCGATCGTCATCTCCGTCCGAGACCGTCGACGCGAGCTGGCGATCCTGCGGGCGCTCGGTTACAACGACCGCGACCTCCGGGCGACGGTGCGCTGGCAAGCGGGGGCGATGATGGCTGTCGGCGTCATCACCGGCATGCCTCTGGGCGTCATCGTCGGTCGTGCCGCGTGGCGCGCTTTCGCAAATCAACTCGGCGTGGCGCCGCGCGCTGCCTCCCCGGTCGCCCTGCTCGCTGTCACCGCGGTCGTTGCGATCGTGCTTGCCTTGCTTGCGTCGATCGCACCGGCTCGCCGCGCGGCGAGAATGTCTCCGGCCGAGGCCCTCCGCGGCGCTTAGTCACCTCGCGGCAACGCGACGTACGGCGCCAGGAATGTACGGGCGACCGTGGTGTCCATGCGGTAGGAGACGTTGGTGGCGTAGCACGGGGTGTCGCCGGTGACCGTCGTGGCCGCGAGAACGAGCGCGCCATTGATCACGACGAAGTTCGGTCCACCCGAATCGCCGTAGCACGCCCCGCCCAGACCCTGAGCGGCGATCATCGAAAGTCG
>JANMRB010000201.1:0-10122 GCA_031370825.1 Ilumatobacteraceae bacterium | reverse complement strand
ACGCGGCTTCGAGATCGCTCAGGGTCGTCTAGGGCCGGGGCGCGTCCACCACTGCATGCGACTCATCGGACTCGCGGAACGAGCCCTCGAGATGATGTGTCGACGAACCTCGCAGCGCGTGACCTTCGGTCGGCCGATCTCTGAACAGACCGTGACATTGGAACGGATCGCCGAGTCGCGCATCGCCATCGAGCAGACCCGACTTCTCACGTTGAAGACCGCCCACTTGATGGACACAGTCGGGAATCGCGAGGCCCGGCGCGAGATTGCGATGATCAAGATCGCCGCCCCCAGCATGGCGTGCAAAGTCGTGGACTGGGCCATCCAAGCGTTCGGAGGAGCCGGTACGAACAACGACTTCGGCCTTGCCGCGGCGTACGCGACAGCGAGGCTGCTACGCCTCGCTGACGGACCGGACGAGGTCCACCGCAACCAACTCGGAGCGCTCGAGCTCCGCCGCCACGCGGGCAAGCCTGCACTCGAGCCTCACAACATCTTCGTTCCCGACTGGGGTTGACTCGAGCAGGTGATTGTCGTCGATCGGACTGTTCCGTGCACCCCGGGTGGGCGGCAGACACCCCCAATAAGCCGCAGGTCGTCCGGTCAGGTCGGGCGCGACAGTCCTTTCGTGACCGCTGGCACCGAGGAGGGCCTATACGGCCCATTCCGCGCCCAGCGTTGCACGGCGGGGATTGCGTTTGTCACCGCGAGACCCCATACGGGTCCGCAGGCGCCAAACGCTGAAGCGAGGAGCGCCTAACGCCCAGCGAGCGCAAGCACGATCACGGATGCAGAACGACGGGCACCGATCTTCAGATCTGGCTCGGCAACAGTCGTCAACGAACAGCTTCGGTCGAATCGGGCAGCCCCAGAACGCCACGTACCGAATAGGGGCTTCCCGATTCCTCGCCTTTAGCTCCGAGCGGCAGCTACGCGCTGCGTGGCGCTCGGTCCACTGCGTTTGAAAACTGGCGCCCCTATACGGGGGGCGCAGCCTTCAAGCGCTGAGTCGAGACCGCCCCGATTGCTCGGTCCGGCGCGCCAGCGCAGCACGCTCACCGGTTAGAACGACGCACGCCGATCTGGCAGTTCGGAGCGGTCTCTCGTCCATCCGAGTGTTACCGGACACCCCGGGTGGGCGGCAAGCACTCCGATGGGCCGGAAACACTCGCACAACATGAGGTAGCGCCTAATGCCCAGCTACGGCGCGCCGACGCAAGGCCTCACCGTGGCGCAGAACAACGAGCGCCGAGCGGCAGATGGCGCTACTCGATCGAGTAGTCGCCGCGCGGCTATCTCGACCTGATTGCACAGCCGACTGCGGGCCGGCAGTCGGCAATCAGAATCACGACGTTGCCCGACGGCAGACCCGTCGCGACGAGGCAGGCCGCGGTGGTACGTTGCGAATCCTCGAATCACACCATCAGCAAGGGAGCAAGACGTGCTTTTCGCAACTCGGTACAAGTTCAAAGGCGACCAGTCGCCCGATACGGTCAAAGCGCTGCTCGCGGTCTTCGCTGAGCGGGGGGCGGGAGCGGGCGAGATCGCCCACTACGTTGCGGCCGATGGACGGGGCGGCATCATCATCAGCGAGAACGACTCCATGCAACAGGGGTATGAGGACGCCTTGGTGTATCAACGATGGATGGATTTTGAAACAACTCCGGTCCTGACGATCGCAGACGCGTTGCCAACGATTATGAAGGTCTTCGGCTAGAGAGCGGCGCCCGGAAGGAACGAACGCCGAACGCAGTGCCGGGCTCAGCTCTATCGATGTTCTGCGAGGAAAGCGGCGATGGCACCGGAGGCCATTGTTCGCAGCAGCGACACATGCGCGTCTCTTCGGAGACGACCGCTGAACGGGGTGGAGTTGATGAGTCCCAGCACCGCGTGCACGGCGGCGCGCACCTCCTTGGTGTCGAGCACCGTGATGTGTTGGGCAGCGACGATGTCGACCCAGATGTCGACGTACGCGCTTTGCAGGTCCTTGACTCGCCGCTGGTCACCCTTTCGAGCCTGGACCAGATCACGAAAGTGGACGGTGATCAGCGACCGGTTGTCGACGGCAAAGTCGACGTGCATCGCGATGATGGGATCGAGTGCCTTGTGGAGCGAGACGTTGTCGACGATGGTGATCGCCTTCGTGAGCAGGGAGTCGCTGATTCGTACGAGCATCTCCCCCAGCAGGCTTTCCTTGCCGTCGAAGTGGTGATACAACGCCGGGCCCGAGACACCGACGGCGTTTCCGATGTCGTCGACGGTGACCTTCGCGAAGCCACGCTCTGCGAACAGATCGGCGGCGACAGACAACAACTCGTCGCGGCGCGACAGCCGCGGCGCGTTGGAGCGCGGGCCGCGTGTCTCGATCATTCTGCGAACTCCGGCAACGGTCCGGCACGGGCCACGCGACTAGGGAGCTCTCGGCCGAGAACTTTGCCGAGTCCACGGCTGACTTCGATCAGCGCGGCAAGGTCGATTCGAGTGGGCACTCCAATGTCCTCGAGCAGCAACACCAGGTCCTCGGTCGCGAGATTGCCGCCGGCACCTGGAGCGAATGGTGACCCGCCGATGCCGCCGATGCCGGTGTCGAACCGGCGCACGCCGAACTGGTACGCAGCGACGGCGTTGGTCAGCGCTGTTGCGCGAGTGTCGTGCAAGTGCAGGCCGACATCCGTACCGGTCTTGGCGAGCACCGACTCGATCCGGCGCGGTGTTGCCGTGCCCGTCGTGTCGGCCAGCGTGAGGTGATCGGCGCCGAGCTGACGTAGAGAGGCGCAGACTGCAACAACATCCGCCACCGTGACCCGATCACCGAACGAAGACCCGAACGAGCACGACACCACAGCGTCGATCGTCGCCGTCGACGCCACGGCACGGATCTCTGCGACCTGAGCCAGCGACTGGTCGACGGTCATGTGGACGTTTTTCTCGCTGTACACGGGGGATGCCGAGACAGTGACCGTGATGCGCGACGCACCGGCAGCAACCGCCATCTCGGCGCCGCGGCGATTCGGCACCAGCACCCACCAGTTGGTGCCGTCATCGGGCAGTTGGGCGACGATCTCCGCGGCGCCGGCCATGGAGGGCACGGCCCGAGGAGAAACGAACGCTGCAGCCTCGATGTCGCGGAGGCCGGCTGACGCGAGATCTCGTGCCAGACCCAACCGAACACCGACATCCAGCGGCATCTCACCCTGCAGACCGTCACGAGGGCCGCAGTCGCGAATGATCACTTCTCTGCGCGGCTCGGTCATCGTTCCTCCGTTCACATTGTTGTACCCAAGACTTTACCCGGCACCTTAACGCGGACTAGAATACTTAACCGTGCCTAAGCTACTTTGCAGCGCAAGAAGTGCAAGCTGATGGCAGTCCCCATCCTGTCGAGTCACATCGACAGGTCCGACGAGCGCTTCCGCCAGAATGCCGAGGCGTTCGACGCGCTGGTGGCTGATCTGCGCGTCGAACTCACTGCGGTTCGGTTGGGTGGCCCAGCCACGTCGAGGGAGCGGCACGTTGCCCGCGGGAAGATGCTGCCGCGCGACAGAGTCGACGCGCTGCTCGATCCGGGATCACCGTTTCTCGAGCTGTCGCCGATGGCGGCACACGGCATGTACCGCGGCGAGGTTCCCGGCGCAGGCATCATCACCGGCATCGGCCGCGTCGCCGGACAGCAGTGCATGGTCGTAGCCAACGACGCGACAGTCAAGGGCGGAACGTACCATCCGATCACCGTCAAGAAGCATCTTCGTGCTCAGGAGATCGCTCTCGAGAACCGGTTGCCGTGCGTCTACCTCGTCGACTCCGGTGGTGCGTTTCTCCCGGAGCAGCACCAGGTGTTCCCCGACCGTGATCACTTCGGTCGGATCTTCTTCAATCAGGCACAGCTCTCGAAGCAGGCGATTGCCCAGATCGCCGCCGTGATGGGTTCGTGCACCGCGGGCGGCGCCTACGTCCCGGCGATGAGCGACGAAGCGGTGATCGTTCGCGGTCAGGGCACGATCTTCCTGGGCGGACCACCTTTGGTGAAGGCGGCAACCGGTGAGGTCGTGACGGCTGAGGAGCTCGGCGGTGGGGAGATGCACTCCACTGTCTCCGGCGTGACCGATCATCTCGCCGAGGACGACCAACACGCTCTCCAGATCGTGCGCTCGATCGTGTCGACGCTTCCCCTGGCCGGTGCGCAGCCGTGGGAGGTTCTCGAGCCCGAGGATCCCGTTGTGGACCCGGAGCAGCTGCACGGGGTGATCCCGGCTGATGATCGCACGCCCTATGACGTGCGCGAGGTGATCGCGCGAATCGTCGACGGGAGCAAGTTCCGCGAGTTCAAACAGCTCTACGGTCCGACGTTGGTCACCGGCTTCGCTCACATCTGGGGTCATCCCGTGGGCGTCATCGCCAACAACGGGGTGCTGTTCTCCGAGTCGGCGTTGAAAGGCGCACACTTCATCGAGCTGTGCGACCAGCGCAAGATCCCGCTGTTGTTCCTGCAGAACATCACGGGGTTCATGGTCGGTCGCGAGTACGAGGCAGGCGGAATCGCCAAGCACGGAGCGAAGATGGTCAACGCCGTCGCCACCGCCCGCGTACCGAAGCTCACGGTGGTCATCGGCGGCTCCTACGGGGCGGGCAACTACAGCATGTGCGGCAGGGCCTATTCGCCACGATTCTTGTGGATGTGGCCGAACGCACGCATCTCCGTGATGGGCGGCGAGCAGGCCGCCTCCGTGCTGGCCACCGTGCGACGCGAGCAACTCGAGGGTAACGGCGAGGACTGGAGCGCGGCCGACGAGGAGGAGTTTCGCCGGCCAATTCGTGAGCAGTACGAACGCGAGGGCCATCCATACTTCTCGACGGCGCGGCTGTGGGACGACGGAATCATCGAACCCGGCCAGACGCGAATGGTGCTGGGCCTCGCCCTCGGCCTCGTCGGCCGAACCCCTCTGAGCCCCGTCGGCTACGGCGTGTTCCGAATGTGAGCGCAGCCAGCATGTTCGACACGGTGCTCGTCGCCAATCGGGGAGAGATCGCGGTCCGCATCATCCGCACGCTGCGGGCGATGGGCATCCGCTCGGTCGCGGTGTACAGCGACGCCGACGTCGACGCGCGGCACGTGACCGAAGCTGATGTTGCCCGGCGCATCGGCCCTGCCCCTGCGGCGCTGAGCTATCTCTCTGTCGAGCGGGTCATCGAGGCCGCCCTCGCGACGGGCGCGCAGGCATTGCATCCCGGCTACGGATTCCTGGCCGAGAACAGCGCGCTCGCCGCGGCCTGCGCCGACGCCGGAATCGTCTTCGTCGGCCCACCAGCCGCCGTGATCGAAGCGATGGGCGACAAGATCCGTGCAAAGGCGACTGTGGAGGCTCGGGGCGTGAGGGTGGTCCCTGGAGTGTCCGGGGCCGGGTTGGGCGATGAGGAGTTGGCGGCGCAGGCACGCAGCATCGGGTTCCCCGTGCTCATCAAGCCGTCGGCGGGCGGGGGTGGCAAAGGCATGCGCGTGGTCACGACGGCCGAAGATCTTCCTGCCGAGATCGCATCCGCCAAACGCGAGGCGCTGGGTGCGTTCGGCGACAGCACGCTGCTCATCGAACGACTCATCGAGCGCCCGCGGCACATCGAGGTTCAAGTGCTCGCCGACGCTCACGACAACATCGTGCACCTCGGTGAGCGAGAGTGCAGCCTGCAACGGCGTCACCAGAAGGTCATCGAAGAGGCGCCCTCTGCCTTCTTGTCCGAGGAGCAACGAGATGCGATCGCGGCTCAAGCGGTCGCCGCAGCGCAGGCATGCGGCTATGTCAACGCCGGGACCGTCGAGTTCATCGTCTCGGGCAACCGTCCTTACGAGGCGTTCTTCATGGAGATGAACACGCGGCTGCAGGTCGAACATCCCGTAACCGAGATGGTCTGGGGACTCGACCTTGTCGAGCTGCAACTCCGCATCGCGGCGGGCGAAGCACTTCCCTTCACACAGGCCGACCTGAAGCGTCGCGGCCACTCGATTGAAGCTCGTGTGTACGCGGAGGATGTGCACCGCGGCTTTCTGCCAACCGGCGGTCGCGTTGTCGCGTTGCACGAACCGGTCGACGTTTCCAATGTCCGCGTCGACTCATCGTTGTTCGTCGGAGCGGAGATCGGTTCCAACTACGATCCGATGCTGTCCAAAGTAATTGCGTGGGGCCCGGACCGGGCGACCGCGCGGCGGACCCTCGACCGGGCTCTTGCATCCACCTCAGTGCTGGGCGTGACGACCAACGTCGCGTTTCTGCGGGTCGTTCTCGCCGACCCGTGTGTTGCCGATGCAGCGATGGACACGTCGCTCGTCGAACGGATCGCCGAGCAGGCACCCCCTCGATCGACGCCTCCACACATCGCCGCAGCAGCCGCCCTGTCACAACACTCGAGTCGGCATCCCGGCCCGACGGCCATCGCCCCGTGGGACGACCTCGGCGGCTGGCGCACAGGCGAGCCGGCATGGGTGACGTGGCGCGCCGTCACCGCAGACGGAGAACACCTGACCGTCCAACTCCGTGCGACGAACACAGCGAACCAGTTCGAGGTCGTAGCGGCAGATGGCTCGATCGTGGCAACCACGTTGAGGTTGCACGACGGCGACGGCCACATCGAGTTCTACGGTGAGACCACGCAGTTCCGAGTGGCCACCAGCGGTCCCACCACGTGGATCGGCTCCGACGGTGACGCGTGGAGCTTCACCGGGCACGAACCGACCGCGGCGGGACACACGCAGATCGACCACGGCGCAGCCATCGAGAGCCCGATGCCCGGCACGGTCATCGCAGTGCTTGTTTCCCCCGGCGGATCCGTCACAGTCGGCCAGCCTGTGGTCGTCGTCGAGGCGATGAAGATGGAACACACGCTGCGAGCAAGCACCGATGGGGTCGTCAGCGACCTGCTCGTGCAGGTCGGCGATCGCGTTGCCCTCAATCAACTCCTGGCCGTCATCGAGCCAACCCAAACCTCAGAGGAGGATGATGGATTTCGACCTGTCTCCTGAACACGAAGCCTTCCGCAAAGTCGTACGAGATTTCGCCGAGAGCGAGATCGCCCCTCACGCCGCGCAATGGGACGAGGATCACATGTTTCCCCTGGAAACGGTAAAGGCGATGGGCGACCTCGGCCTGTTCGGCTTGGTGTTCCCGGCCGAGTGGGGCGGTGGTGACGGCGACTTCGCTTCACTCTGCATTGCCATCGAAGAGATCGGCAGAGTCGACCAATCGATGGGCATCACCCTGTCCGCCGGCGTCGGTCTCGGTGCCAACCCGATCTTCCGCTTCGGTACCGAAGATCAAAAGCAACGATGGCTACCCGACCTCGTCGCCGGCCGAGCGCTCGGCGCCTTCGGTCTCACCGAGCCCGACGCAGGAAGTGATGCCGGCGCCACGCGCACACGCGCCCGGCGAGTGGGCGACAACTGGGTCATCGACGGCACGAAGGCCTTCATCACAAACTCGGGCACGCCGATCACGTCGATCATCACGGTCGCAGCGCGAACCGACGACGGCATCTCGACCTTCGTCGTCGAAACCGGGACACCCGGCCTCACCATCGAACCCGCGTATCGCAAACTCGGCTGGCACGCCAGCGACACACACGGCGTGAACCTCGACAACTGCAGCGTGCCGGACCACCACCTACTCGGTGCGCTGGGATCCGGATTGCGCAACTTTCTCTCGATCCTCGACGACGGCCGCGTCGCGATCTCCGCGTTGGCTCTCGGATGCGCACGTGCCTGCCTTGGATCAGCGGTCGCGTACGCCAAGGAGCGCAGTGCCTTCGGCGGCCCGATCGGCCGCAATCAGGCAATCGCCTTCGCCCTCGCCGATCTCGAAGTGGCGGTCGAGAACGCGGCCAACCTCACCTACAAGGCAGCCTGGCTGAAGGATCAGGGTCGGCCCTTCACGCACGCCGCCGCCATCGCCAAGCTGTACTCCACCGAAGCGGCCGTCACCGCCACTCGTGTCGCCACACAGGTGTTCGGAGGCAGCGGCTTCATCGAAGCGAACCCGATCGCCCGGTTCTACCGCGACGCGAAGATCCTCGAAATAGGTGAGGGCACGAGCGAGATCCAGCGCATCGTCATCGCCCGAGGCCTCGGTCTATCGGTGTCGTGACGAGCTTGACGGTGCGCCGGCGGATCCCGTCGAGCAACAGTTCGACTCCGAACCGACGGAGTCATTTCTGCCTCCTCGTCTTTGGCGTGCTCCTCCTCGTGGTCGTGACGTGTTTGAAGAACATCTCTATCGCCTGGTCGACCAGGCCTGTCCAACGGTCGCCACCGTGATCATTGGAGATCTGCTGGTCGGCCAAGCCGGTGGCGAGAGCGGTGAGCAGATCGAGGGAACGTTGGTCGGCGACCCCCATCCCGGCCAGACGCATTCTCAACCTCTCCAGTGCCTCGATCGCCACAGCGAACGTCTCCTTCGACGGCTTGAAACCTGGAATGGTCCGCTGAAACATCAGTTGATAGCGCGCGGGGTCGTCGGTGCAGAATTCGACGAAGAAGCGCACTCTGGCCTGCAGATCCTTGAGCGGATCGCCAGTCTGCACGACCGCCGCTTCCTGCGCGAGGAAGGCGCGTGCCCCCTCGGCGAACATTGCGTCATAGATAGCGGACTTGGAATCGAAGTACGAGTACAGCGACGGCGCCTTCATACCCACCTCGCGCGCAAGATCCCGAAGTGACAGTCCGGCCAAACCCTGCGACCGCACCATTACCCACGCCGCCGACACGATTTCATCCTTCGTCGCCTCGTGTCGCTCAGCGCGCCTATCGCGAACCGGTTGTTCTAACACCGTTCGACCATATCAGACATCCCATCAAATTGTCAGGCCTGCCGGTACCGGTGATCGCCGAGTCCACCATCGTGGCGGGTCAGAACCACGCCGAAGGACTGATCAGTGCAGCTCTGAACCGCCCCGGGCGTGTGCCACGAGGAACACAGATCGAATCCGTCGCTGTTCAGTGTGAGCGATAGGCGTTGCCTCGATGTTCGACTCGGAGCACGGTCACCTCCCGCAGTTCCTCGTCGATGCGGTACAGCACTCGATAGGTCCCACGTCGAGCGCTGTAGAGCCCGGCGAGTTCGTTGCGGAGCGCACGACCGACCCGGTGTGGATTCTCGATCAGGGCGCCGGTGATGAAATCGATCACGGCTGCGCTGATCGCCTCGGGAAGTTGCTCGGCGACGGCGCGTGCCGCTGGACCGGCCACGACGAGTTCGTACGGAATCTGAAGTCACCGAGTTGTCGACGGGCGCAGCGCGCGTACCGCATCGACGCCTCGCACGACGTCGCCCGAGGCGACGGCTGCTTCGGCCTCGAGCAAGGCTCTCACGGCATCGCCGTCGCTCAACAGTTCGAGTGTCTCTTCCAAGCTCCCGAGATCGTCCGGGCTGATCAGGACCGCCGCGGGTCGACCATTGCGGGTAACGACGACACGCTCGTGCTCGCGGTAGACCCGGTCAACGAATTCGGAGAACCGATCTTTCACGTTCCGGAGCGAATCGGTTGTCGTCATGGTCACGATTGTGCCACGGTTGATCTCGGTCGGCAACCCAGCCGGCGCCCTGTCACCCGATTCCGGAGTTGATCCGTCCGTAAGGACATGACGAACCTCGATCTCGACGTCGGGCACCGAGTGCGCCGCTTCACGCTCATCGTTCGCATGTGGTGGCCGGTACCAGCGCTCATCGCAGCGGCCCTGATCGCACAGCAGCCGCTGCTGAGTTCGCGCTACGACGTCGGCGGCCACGCCGCCGAACACCTCACCGGTGCCTCTGCACCGTTCATGGCGGCAGCGGTTCTGTCGACCCTGTTCTGGGCGACACCTCGGGCCCGCGGCCAGGTCGACCTGCTCGCGGCTGCCGGCGTGTGGTTCGCAACGACGCTGCTGGTGATGATGGGCAACCTGCGAGTTGTCGACGACCTCGTCGCCGCGGGGTACTCGCGCACGCCGACCGGTTCCGTTCCCGACGTGGCCGATCACTCGCTCGCCAACTCCTCGGTCTGGTACGCGGCCGCGGCCGCGCTGCTCCTCGTCGCCGCGTGGCGTTGGCGCCGGCACATCGGCAACCGTGCGACGATCGGCGCGGTCGTCGCCACCGTGAT
>JANMRB010000128.1:0-9502 GCA_031370825.1 Ilumatobacteraceae bacterium | reverse complement strand
CTGTGAATGCGATGCCGCTCGTTGTGGGCGTGGGCACGTGAGTCCATCTTTGGCGGTGGGATCGCCTCTTGACTCCGATGGCGCTGGCTCATGAAGTACCTCCGTTGTTCTGTCGGAATGTACGGTGTGGGAGCTACCCGTACATGCACCGTAATCCACACCGACAGGAGTACGGAAGACACTTTGCGTAACATTCGTGCGCGCTTTTGAGGTCGCTGGTGTTACGGCTCGGCGCGGTCACGACTTGGCGCGGATCTTGGCCTGGAGCGCCGCCAATCGCTCGGCGAACCAGGGCTGGCGCGTGCTCCACAGCTGCGGATCGAGCTCGCGCTTCACCGCAGCGGGATGAGTGTCGACATCGGCCATCGCCAGAATGGTCTTCTTGGCCTCGATCGCCAGATCGCGCGGGGCGCTGGCAGCGCGGGCGGCCATTGTCTGCGCTGCATCGAGCAGTTGATCGTCGTCGACACAGCGGTGCGCCAGCCCCACCCGAGCCGCCTCCTCACCATCCATCACCTCACCGAACACGACAGCCGCCATGGCCACCTGGGGTCCGGCGATGCGGCGCAGCATCCAGGTGTGCCCTCCCCCCGGGTGCAGGCCGATCTGCAAGAAGCGGGTGTCGAACTTGGCGCGGCGCGCGGCCAGTCGTACATCGCACCCCAACGCAAGGTTCATGCCCGCACCGACCGCGGCACCGTTGACCGCCGCCAATGTAGGCAGCGGGCTCCGGGCGATGCGCAGGAAACCCTCGTAGATCGCGCCGAGGCTCGCCTCCCCCGCCTCGGCAAGGTTGCCCAGGTTTGCGCCGGCGCAGAACGCCGGTGGGGCTCCGGTGACCACGATGGCACCTATCGACTCATCACGTTCGACGTCGTCCATCGCAGCCACGATCTCGTCGACCATCGCGGCAGTCAGCGTGTTGCGTTCCGCCGGGTTGTTGAGGGTCAGCGTGGCCACACCTTCGGAACGCGAGACGACCACGAGCGACATGGCTACACCGTACTGTCGGCACGGTAGCGTCACCGCCTGAGATGCTCGACCATGTGTTCACCGACGCGATCAGCGCGCTCCGAGACGCGTTTGAGGCCGCCTTCCTCGAACGCCAGGCCTTCGACGAGCACTTCCAGGTCGACGTGCTGTTGGGCGACCTGTCGTGGGAGACCTCGTACGGGCTGCCCGGCGAGGGCCAACCGCCACGAGTCGTCGCGCACATCAACTTCGACTGGCCCAGTTGGAGCCAGACCGCGTACCGCAGTTGGTGTGTCGACGAAGTGCTGGATCGGCAGCCGGCAATCGAGATGGAGATCATCTTTCGCGTGCAGCGTCTCATCGCTCGACCCGAGCCTTCCGCAGTGCAACCAGCAATGCCGGAAACCAGTCCGCTGATCGGGAACGAACGGTTGGAACGTGCCGGGTTGACCGTCGAGATCGGCTACTTCGACAGCATCGACGGCCAGCCGGAGTACGCGATCGAGGTGACCTACGAGGGCCTGTACGAGTTGGCCGAAGAGACCCTCGCCGACGGAGCCAGCACGATGCTCGACGAGCACTTCGGTGCCTTGGGTGGATGGATCTCGGCGACCCTGGTGCGCCTCGGAGACCTCAAGCTCGGCTTCCGCCCCGCCGACGACGCCAGCCTCTGAACGTCAAACGAGTGTCTCCGTGCACCACGGGCGGGTCGGAAACATCGGTTAGAGGTTTCCGCCGCGGGCGCGCAGCTCGGTGCGGATGGCTTCGGCGATATCGAGCGCGAGGATCTCGGCGCCGTTCTGGTTGAGGTGGAAGCCATCACTTGCCCGCACATCTTTGAACACGTTGTCGCGGGGATCTTGGACGACCTCGGCAAACCCTCCGCTGAGACCTGAGAAGCGCTTCCACGTGTCGATGAAAACGACCTTGGGTCGTTTGGCGGCCTCGGCCATGACGACCTCGTTCTGCACTTGCAAGCGAGCTGTCACCTCCGGGTTGTTGTCGTTGGGGATGCCCACCCAGATGAGCGTGCGGTTGTCGCCACCGAGGTAGTCCATCGCGGCGCCCACACGCTTTGCGTACTCGGCACGCCAATCGGCGTCGTCGCCGCCCGCGCCGGGGTTGTGCTGCACGGCCCACGACTCGTCGAGGTTGCGCAGGCCCTGGGCATCGTTGCCTCCGAACGTCACTACGACGATGTCGGGGTTGACCGCCGGGATCTGCTGCGCGAAGTGAGCGGGCCAATCGAAGAAGTCGGGGCGGCTGAGGCCCGACGACACTTTGTACTCGAGGATGGTTGAAACCATCCCCGTCTGCTTCATCAGCTTCTCGAGGTACGGCGCGAACGTGCCGGCCTCGCTGTCGCCGGCAACGTAGAGCTCCGCTGGATCGGCGGCCGACGGAGCGACCTTTGGCTTCGGCAGGAGCTCGGTCGTGGATGTGGAGGTCGACGCAGCGGTCAACGGCGCACTGCCGTCACTGACGACCAGCGACGTGCTGGGTGCCGTCGGCGCGGCGTCGGTTTGCCGGCTCGGGCCGCCGAACACGGCCGACAGGACCGTGTACATCAAGAACAGGACCGCGACGCCGGCGATGCCGGCCGCGACTCGTCGCGCCGCGTAGACACGATCGGGCAGGCGTGGCCGCGGTGGTTGGACAGGAGCGAGGTACATCGTCTACCACGGGTGATTCTATGGCCTGACGTAGAACGAAGGAGGCTCTCCGGACTGTCGCCCTTCGGGGATAGGATGCCGACCGGAAATCCATTCCATATTTTCCAAGCTCCAAGGGGGAGACAAAATGCTCAAGACCAAGCGATTTACATCGCTGGCCGCCATTGCCCTGCTCGGCCTGACGGCCGCCGCATGTGGCAGCGACACGATTTCTTCGTCATCGACCGACGCATCCGGCGGTACGACGGCCACTGGCGGCACCACCGCACCCGCCGGCACCACGGCGCCCACGGGGACAACTGCATCGGGCGGCACCACAGCTTCCGGTTCGACCGCTGCATCAGGTTCGGGCCCGAAGGTCGGCCTGGTGTTCGACATCGGTGGCCGTGGCGACCAGTCGTTCAACGACTCCGCGGCCAGAGGCGTCGAGAAGGCTAAAGCCGAACTCGGCATCTCCTTCACCGAGGCATCGCCCAACGCCGACGGATCGAATCGCAAGGAGCTGCTCGACCTCGCCGCGCAATCCAGCGACATCGTCATCGCGGTCGGCTTCCTGTTCGAAGGTGATGCTGCGGCTGTCGGCAAGGCCAACGCCGGCAAGACCTTCGCCGTCGTCGACTCCCCCATGCTCGACTTCACCACCGACCCCTCCGGCGCGACGCCATTCGGTCCCAACATCATGGGTCTGGTGTTCTCCGAGGAGCAGGGTTCGTTCCTGGTCGGAGCCGCTGCAGCGTTGAAGAGCACGACAGGGCAGATCGGTTTCATCGGCGGCGTCAAGGGCGTCGGCGGCCTCATCGAGAAGTTCGAAGCCGGCTACATCGCCGGGGCCAAGGCAGCAAAACCCGACATCAAGATCGTCTCGAAGTACATCAGCGAAGCCCCTGACTTCGTCGGCTTCAACGCTCCCGACCAGGCGCGTGACATCGCAACGACGATGTACGACGGTGGCGCCGACATCGTCTACCACGCTGCTGGTGGATCGGGCGCCGGCCTCTTCGAGGCAGCCAAGGCGTCGAGCGACGCAAAGGGGTCGAAGGTCTGGGCGATCGGCGTCGACAGCGACCAGTACAACACGTCTGATCCGGCGGTGAAGGACTTCATCCTCACCTCGATGATCAAGCACGTTGACGTCGCTGTCTTCGAAGCGATCAAGGCTCAGATGGATGGCAACGTGAAGGCCGGCCCCACCCGCTACGACCTGTCCGTCGACGGCGTCGGCTATTCCACCTCTGGTGGGTTCCTCGACGACATCAAGGACAAGCTCGAGGCATACAAGGCCGACATCATCAGCGGCAAGATCGTCGTACCGACCGACCCGACGAAGGCCTGATCAGAGTCATCTGAAGGGCGACACCTGAAGTAACGTCAGCGAGCGGGACCGGACTACAGTCCGGTCCCGCTTCTGTGCTTTGGAGGAGACTTGGCGCAAGCAATCGAGTTGATCGGCATCACGAAGCGTTTCCCCGGTGTCGTCGCGAACGATCACGTCGATTTGGCAGTTGAAGAGGGCGAGATACACGCCATCTGCGGTGAGAACGGCGCCGGCAAATCGACGTTGATGAAGATCCTGTACGGGATGCAGGCACCCGACGAGGGCATCATGAAAGTGTTCGGCAATGTCGTGCTTTTCACCAAGCCGACCGATGCCATCGCCCTCGGCATCGGCATGGTTCATCAACACTTCATGCTCGCTGAACAGCTGACTGTGCTCGAGAGCGTGATCCTCGGAGCCGAGCCGACACTGCCGGGCGGGCGCATCGACTTCGCCAAAGCCAAGGCTCATGTCCTAGAAGTCAGCCAGGCGTACGGGTTGGAGGTGAATCCCGATGAATTGATCGAGACCCTCGAGGTCGGCGAGCGTCAGCGGGTCGAGATCATCAAAGTGCTGTACCGCGGCGCGAAGATCCTGATCCTCGACGAGCCAACCGCAGTGCTCGTGCCGCAGGAGGTCGAGGCTCTCTTCAGCAACATCCGGGAGTTGAAGGCCAGCGGTGCGACCATCTTGTTCATCGACCACAAGCTCGACGAAGTGCTGGCCATCGCCGACACCATCACCGTCCTACGACAGGGTCGTTCGGTGGCCACGGTGAAACCCGCCGCTGTTACCGCTCACGATCTGGCCGAGCTGATGGTCGGCTCCGAGCTGCCGACACCCAACACAACGGAATCCACCGTGACCGACAGCGTGGTGCTGCAGGTCAGAGACCTCGTGGTCGACGAGGGCGACCGCTCAGTTGTCAGCGACGTCAGCCTGACCGTGCGCCGTGGTGAGGTGGTCGGCGTTGCCGGGGTGGAGGGCAATGGCCAAGCGGAGCTGGTCGACGCGATCATCGGGACACGTCCGCTCACGTCCGGCTCGATCGAGATGCTCGGGGAGGACATCACCCACAGCACGGTGCGCCATCGACGGGAACATGGCATCGGGTACATCCCCCAAGACCGCCAACGCGAAGGGCTGCTGCTGTCGGCACCACTGTGGGAGAACGCCGCACTCGGCCATCAGACCAAGCCGCCGTTCTCCAACGGTTTCTGGATGGACCGCGGGGGGATGCGCGACGCAACCGAGCACATTCGTGAAGCGTTCGATGTGCGCACCCCCAACATCGATGTGGCCGCGCACGCGCTGTCGGGTGGCAACCAGCAGAAGCTGATCGTCGGGCGCGAGATGTCTGCAAACCCAACGATGCTGATCGCATCTCACCCGACCCGCGGCATCGACGTGGGTGCGCAGGCTGCCGTGTGGGATCAGCTGCGCGCTGCACGCGCTGCCGGTTTGGCGACGCTGTTGATCAGCGCCGATCTCGACGAGTTGATCGGGCTTTCCGACACCATCGTGGTCATGCTTCGTGGTCGATTGGTCGCCACCCTCGACCCGGCCACGGTGACGCCACGCGACCTCGGTGCGTACATGACCGGCGCGGCTCTGCAAGAGGGTGCAGCGTGAGAACGCTCTCCCGCCGTTTCGCTCTGGGCGCCGCCGCACCGGTGATGGCTTTGGTTTTCGCCATCGTCTCGTCGTCGATCGTGCTGCTGCTCGCCGGTAGCAATCCGTTGCACGCGTACGGCGACATGCTGAACCACGCCAGCAAGCTCGAGACCATGGTCGACATCCTCAACCGGGCCACACCGTTGTTCATCTCCGGCATCGCCGCGGCAATCGGCTTCCGGATGAACCTGTTCAACATCGGTGTCGAGGGCCAGTACCTGCTTGCTGCGTTGGTCGCGGCCGAGGTCGGCGGCGTTGTTCGATTGCCTGCCCCGCTGCATGTCGCCCTGATCTTGCTGGTGGGGATGACTGTCGGCGCCGCGTACTCCGGCGTTGCCGGCGTGTTGAAGGTGACCCGGGGCATCAGCGAGGTGATCTCCACGATCATGCTCAACGCCATCGCCGTCTCAGGCCTCATCGTCGCTGGTTTGAAGGTGTTGCAGGCGGGCGGAGCCGTCGGTGGCAACGTCACCCGTGTCGGCACCGCACAGATTCCCAAATCCGGGCGAATACCCAACCTCAACAAGATCGTCGAGATCTTCACACGCGACATCGGCCGTGACCGCAAGCTGACCGGCGTGCTGGTCATCGCCATCGCGGTCGGGATCGGGTATCACGTGCTGCTGAACCGCTCCCGATTCGGCTATGACCTGCGAGCCAGTGGTGCAAACCCGTTCGCCGCCCAGGCAGGCGGTGTCTCACCCAAACGGATGATCCTGACGGCGATGTTGCTCTCCGGCGGTGTTGCCGGGTTAGTCGGGATGACCGAGATCATGGACAGTGGACTGTTCCCATCCAACCCGATCCAAGGTCTCGGTTTCGCGGGGATCGCTGTGGCCCTGCTCGGTCGCAACAGCGCTATTGGTGCCGCGATCGCGGCATTGATATTCGCGTTCCTTGACATCTCGTCGGGCATCCTGCAGAACACCGGCTCGGCATCTCGCGAGATCGTCCAGATCATGCAGGCCCTGATCATCTTGGCCGCTGTGGTCGCTTACCAGGTCACTGAGCGGATCCGTGACCGGGAAGAAGCCAAGGCTGCTTCCGCTGCGCTTAGCGGAGTTACGGCATGATCGTTGTGAACTATTTGAAGAACATGCCGGCCTGGGCACGTTGGATGCTGTACGCCGTCATCGGCGTCGCGGTCCTCAACATCGTTCAGGGATTCGACGACACCACTCTGCTGACGGCTGAGAGCTCGTCGCGGGCGATGCTCCGCTGGAGCGTTCCCATCCTGCTCGCCGGGCTCGGCGGTCTGTTCGCAGAGCGCGCCGGCGTCGTCAACATCGGCCTCGAGGGGATGATGGTGCTCGGCATGTGGTTCGGCGCCTGGGGTGCGCTGCAGTTCGGGGCGTGGTGGGGTGTGTTGCTCGGGGCGTTGGGTGGCGCGATGGGCGGTCTGCTTCACGCCGTTGCCACGGTGCAGTTCGGTGTCAATCACGTGATCTCCGGTGTGGCCATCAACATCCTCGGGCCGGGAGCGGCGCGATTCCTCTCATCGGAGATCTTCAACAAGAAGTTCAAGAGTGCGGGTGGTTCGATCACGCAGTCGCCCCGAGTTCCGACCGTTGGACGTTTCACCTTTCCGTTTCTGGCGGGCGGCAATCTGTTCGGTTGGAAGACGCCCGACTTTCTCGGCTGGTTGAGCAAGAGACATTGGGTCTTCGTCTCGCATGTGGGCGGCATCGTGCGCGGCCTGGTCAGTGGCATGTCGTGGGTGACGCTCTTCGCCTTGGCGATGGTGCCATTCAGTGCATGGTTGCTGTGGCGCACCAAGTTCGGTCTGCGCCTGCGCATCAGTGGTGAGCGTCCGGAAGCCGGCGAGGCCCAAGGTGTCAACATCTACTTCTACAAGTACGTCGGTGTGATCGCCAGCGGTGCGTTGGCCGGTTTGGCCGGCGCGTTCATCGCCAGCGCGGAGCTATCGGGCGTGTACAAGGAAGGCTCGACCAACGGGCGCGGCTTCATCGGAATGGCGGCCTTGATCTTCGGCAACTGGAGACCGGCGGGCGTCCTCGGGGGCGCGATGCTCTTCGGCTACCCCTTCGCTCTCAAGTTGCAGGACCTGAATGGCAAGGCCTCGCATGCGCTGCTGCTGGTCACAGCGATTGCGATGTTCGCAGTCATGGTTTGGGCAATGGTTCGCAGGAATCGAGGCGACACCGCACTCGCTGCAGTGTTCGGTGGCTTGGCCCTGCTGTGGTACCTGCTCGCGGACACGCCACCCACGTGGTGGGCAGCGATCCTGCCGTACGTGATCGTGTTGGTGGTGCTGATCTTCTTCACCAAGCGCCTGCGACCCCCGGCCGCCGATGGTCAGGTGTATCGCAAGGGTGAGGTGTGAGCCGACGTTGCGTCGAGGTCTAGGCGCCGACCCCTTCGAGCACGGCGCGCACGTCGGCACCGACGCGATGTAGTTGGTACCCACCTTCCTGCACGATCAACCGTGGCCGATCGATCGTCGCGATTGCCTTGCCGACCTCGTTGAAGTCGGCAGTCGTCAGGCACAGTCCGGCGGTGGGATCACCGTCGGCGGGATCGACGCCGAGCGACACGATCACATACTCGGGATCGAACGCGGACACGGCATCGATACCAACTGCGAGATCGGTCAGGTAGCGATCGCCGGTAGTGCCGAGCGGCAACGGCAGGTTGAGGTTGGCTCCGGCGCCGGGTCCATCGCCGCGCTCGTGGGCGCGACCGACGAACCACGGATAGTTCTGGTCCGGATCCATGTGGATGCTGACGAACTGCACATCGCCACGTTGATAGAAGATCTGTTGCGTGCCGTTGCCGTGGTGGGCGTCGACATCGAGCACGGTCACCCGTCGTGCACCGGCGTCGATCAACGCCTGCGCTGCGATCGCAGCGTTGTTCAGTAGGCAGAACCCACCGAACGCCGAACGAGTGGCGTGATGCCCAGGGGGCCGGCACAGCGAGTAGACGATCCGTTCGCCGGCCAACACCCGATCAACGCCCGACAGAGCGATGTCGACGGATGCCAGTGCGGCCGGCCACGAGCCTTCGCTCAACGGCGACGACGTGTCGAAGCAGAACCAGCCGAGACGGCCGTAGGCGTTGCTGATCGGCGGGCGCCCGACCGGCATCGCCTCGACGAGGCCGGGATGGATGAACATCTCAGCGATCACAGCCTGCGCGTCGGGAAGCACCGTGGTGTATTCCTTCCACGCGGTCGACAGGAAGTCGACGAGATCGGGGTTGTGGATCCTCAGGATCGGCTGCATACCGTGCGGGGTCGAGTCGACGGTCGCGAAGGAGCCACCGTCGAGAGCTTGGACGATGCAATCGACACGCTGCGGCACCTCGAACCGGCCGACGATCGCTCCCGAATAGACGTCGAACTCCGGATCGTGCGACCGATGATCATCGTTGGTGATGACCGAGACTTGCTGGCTGGGCATTGGTAGTCAGGGGCGCGGTGCCGTTGCCGGTCCGGTTCCCCATTCTCCTTTCAATCCGTGCGTGCGGTTTTCCCGCACACGGCTTAACGACGGTCTTGTTGACATGGTTACGCAGCCTTCGGGTAACGGATGGTGCCCATGAGCTGATGCAGGCCCTGGTCGTGGAACCAGGTCGGAGTCCATTTGGCTGCTTGTCCAGCACGCAGGTTACGCCCACGTTTCTTGATCAGCAGCCGCTTGAGCCGCCACGCGACATGACGGTCCAACTGGACGAACTTCTCAGCAGCGTTCCCGGTGCGGAAGTAGTTGCCCCATCCTCGCAGGAACAGGTTCAACTCGCCGATGACGACTGGAAGGTCGGCACCGACACGTGACCGGCCGGTGAGCGCCTTGATTCGTTGTCGTGCCCGTTTCATGCTCCGCGCCGATGGCCATCTGTGCAGGTA
>JANMRB010000090.1:0-2539 GCA_031370825.1 Ilumatobacteraceae bacterium | reverse complement strand
GCGATCGACGTCCTGCGGCGTCGCAAAACGACCACGGTCGACGCCAGACGACCGGCGCAAGCGATGGCCGACGATGACTCGCGAATGCCGTCGTCGACAACCACTACCCGAAACTCTCCGTCATTCGTTTCCGTTTCAAGGGCGGTAAGAGCTTCTGGTGCAAGGGCTGAGCCGGCTATGCCCAGGGTAGGAAGTGCCTCGAGAACGCCATCGGGCAGATTGTCGGGCACCGAGTTAGGCGCGACGCCACTGAACAGAACGCCCGGTACCCGACCCGGAGTCGCGCCTTGACTACATGCCGATGCGAGCGCTGCGAAGACGCCCTTACTGGCTAGGTCGGTGCTGCTGATGTCGGCGAGGACAGGAACATCCGATCCATAACGAGCCAAGTCGTCCTCGCTGTAGACCGCCGACGACAAGACACGCCTCACCACGACGAACGCACCACCGAGCACGAGCCCGAGAACGAAGCCAAGCGCAGCGTAGGTCCCCAGTGACGAGCGCCCAATCTCCAAAGGAGCGCCGACCACTTCGAGATCGCGTACTCCTCCCCCACCCCCGCTCTCAATTGCGCTCAACCCAGCCAAGAGCTTGATGGTCGCGGCGCGATCTATTAGAAGCAAGACACGCGCCGAATCATCGGTCGCGGCGGTCGCATCGAGTTCGGATTGAATGCGATTGAGGTCGCTCTGCAATTGCGCTCGCATCGCGGTTGTTCGCTTGGAGGCCCCGGATCGCTGGGCGTCGATGATCTCGTTGGCGTAGCGCGTGGAAAGTTCGAGGGCAGCTTGAGGCGATGAAGCGGTGCCGAACACGGACACAGTGCTGGTTTGCGCCGAGCCCTGCACCCGCACGCTGTCGGCAGTTCCTGATTCGCGATTGAGTACCTCGAGCTTCGACTGTTCGCGTCGTGCCACCACGTCCGCATCGAATCTCTCGATCACGTCCGGCGCGCCGAGAGCATCTGCGAAGCCTCGAGTGTCGGAGCCAACAACGTCGACGCGTTGTTCGAACGAGGCGTTCGAACTCGATTTCAGAACAGCGAATAGAACCGCAACGGCGAGCCCGATTACTACGGGTACCGCCCACAGCCGACGCAACTCGCGAACGATGTCACTGACATTGATCGGTTCCCTGTATTGCATCGTTACCTTTGCACTCGGTGGTGGCCAGCCCACGAGGCTATCCGGAATCAGCGAATCCTCCAGTCATGCGGTGGCTCGGGTAAGCCACCGGTTCCCTGCGAGAATGCGCCCATGCAACTTGGACGGGTTCGACTCGACGCTGGTGTAGCGCTGGCGTCCGCCGGATTGCTCATTGCCACAAATGGTCCGTCCATCTGGCTGACCAACCGCATCGCTCACAACGGATACGACATCGAGGCGTGGCCTTTCCTGTATCCGTTCGTGTTCGTCGGGGTGGTGGGCGTGGTCGGCGTTGCAACCCATCGCTGGGAGCGCGATCGCACGCTAATGCTGGGGCTCGCCGCGGTTGTCGCCTACGTGGCATGGGCTCTGCTGTCGGTCACCTGGTCGGTTGCTCCGTCCATCACGGCAATTCGCGCGCTGATCGCGACGGGTGTCGCGGCGTTCGGCGTGTGGTTCGGCGTTGGCCTCTCGCCAACCAGACAACTCCGAGCCGTGTCGACCGCAATGGGTGTCGCAGTTGTCGGAAGTGCCTGGCTCGTGCATTTCCGACCCCTGGAAGGCGGCGGGTACTGGGATGGCGAACGTCATATCTTCTTCAGAGGAATCTTTGCGAATGCGAACTCGTTGGGGCCCGTGTGCGTCGTAGGCGCGGTCTCGTTCGTGTGCAGCGGCATCGCCGCGCGGCGGTTGAGCGAACGAATCCTCTGGGGAGTTCTGACCTACTTGAGCGTATGGCTGCTGTGGCGAACGGGTTCCGACACCGCTCAGGCTGGCCTCCTCATCGTCGTGTTGGCCGGCGCCGTCGGCTTAGCTCTCTGGTTTGCGCACCGACGGGGAGTGCCGGCGCTGGCACTGGTGTTCGTTGCCACGGTGGTGGTGGCGTCTGCGCTCCTCGTTGCGGTCACCAACTTCTGGAAACTGTCGGACTTGCTGTCCGGGGACTCGACATTCGGCGGCCGAAGGGAGATATGGGATGTGGCGCTCGATGTGATCCCGAATCGGTTGTGGCAAGGCCACGGCTACTGGGCGTACATCAACAGCCCGACCCCGATCAGCCCTGTCCTCCTATCGAACGGGACGACGCACGATTCTGTCCTCGAGGTTCTTCTCGGGCTCGGCATCGTCGGGCTCGTGCCGCTGCTCGTCACTGCGTGTCTCGCTGTAGTGCAGGTGGTTCGCGCTATGCGGCGCCGAGTCGAAGTCACTTCGGTGTGGTTGGCTGCCATCGTCCTCGTTGTCCTGCTGGAGAACGTCACCGAGAGCTTCGTCATATTCTATTCCTACATCTGGGTTCTTCTGATCGCGGCTTCTCTCACCTCACCGTCGGCTGAGAAAGAGCCCTATGAAGCGCCGTTGGCCGAGATGGTGACCTCATCGAGCAGTTGATGCGG
>JANMRB010000033.1:0-22265 GCA_031370825.1 Ilumatobacteraceae bacterium | reverse complement strand
GAGAACCATGAACCGGAGGTTCGGATCGAGGTCGTCGGCATTTCCAAAAATGTGGTCCGGTCCGGCAACCAATGGGTCGTCGTCTTTGAGCGGCACGAAGACCTGCCCGCTGCCGCCGTTGGTGATCTTGTCGAGGCCGTGGTCGAAGAACTGGCCGAAGATCGTGAACAGCGAGTTGTACGGCGGCGAGAGACCGATGTCGGTCGTCACGTTGGGGATGAACAGCGTCTCGAACTCCGGCACGCAGCCAACGGGGTCGCCTGGGATCGTGCACGGGAACACGCCGGTGCTGCCCTGTGTGCGCACTGGGAACCCGGCTGCGGCGACCGCTGCGGGGTTCGTCGAGGTCTGATCGACGATCAGGTTGCTGATCATGCGCGGCTCGGAGTCGAACACCATTCCAGATGACTGGGCGTAGGAGGTCTGGTTCGGAGGCCCGAAGGCTGGGGGGGTGGCCTCGGCATCGCGGAACACAGGGGTCGTCAGGCGTGGGAACGCCTGGTCCGCTGCCCCGTAGGTTTCCTGACCCGACTGCAGGTTGTTGCATGTTCCGTCGACCGTGCGCAGACCGAACGGTATCAGTGGGTTGGGGATCTGGTCGGGGCCGGTGCCCAGCAGCGCCCCACACGGACCGGTCGCCAGCGTCGTGTTGACGACGTGATTCTCGGCAATCTTGATTTGCTTGAGGATGTACGACAGGTCGGCGGGCGAGACGGTGAATCCCTCTCCGACGGGCGCGGCTTGCACTCCGAGGCTACCTACCGAGGTGACTAGCAGGCCACCGAGGAGGCCGACGATCGCGAACGATGCCGCGAGTCGGTTTCGTCGGCCGCCGCCGTCCGAACGAATGTGGCGATCGCTTTCGCGTATCCGCCCCAATACCGCTTTGCGCCTTGAATCAAGGCGCGCTGAATACAGCTCTTTCCCGAACATGGTTCCGTCCCTACAGTAAAGTCCCGCGCCCGTGGCGGGACATGGACATAAAGATCGTATAAATCTCCCGGAAGTCAAAGGGGTCATTAGCCACTGGTCGAATGGCGGGCAAATCACGCCGAGTTGTGCGACTAAAGACTTAGGTCGTGTGTCAAAAGATGACGTTCAGCGCTTTTAGGGACTCACAGTGCGTGATCAGCTGAAGGTGCCCGAGAAGCCGTCCTCGGGTTCTGTATGTGGATTTCCCTTATGCGCGGCGCGGTTGTCGGAGGATCGGTCCACCGGCGTGGCAATGTTGTGTGCTTGCGAGGACTGATGAAAACCCTGAATTTTGGCCCCGCGCAGTACTCCCGCAGGCGGGGACTCCTGGTCGGCGTGTCGCTGACCGTGCTCATCGGCCTGGCCATCTACCCGGTTCATCACAATGACTACAAGCTCGAGTTCCTGCTCGTGCTGCCCGTCGTCTACACGGGTGCCCTGGCCGGCAGGAACTCTGCTATCGCCACCACGGTCATTGCGGTCCTGACCTTCCACTTCGTCACTCGCACTGCCTCCAGCAAGGTCGAGGAGGACATCGTCGCCTTCATCACGTTTCTTGGCAGCGCCCTTGCCATCGGCGCGACGGTGGGTAGCAGCGCTGACCGATTGACCTTGGCCAAGGAACGCGAAGAGGAGCAGCGCCGGGTCCGCCTCTTGAATGCACAGATTGCCGAACACGCAGGTCGTATGGCGGTTCTCGAGCAGGTCGATAAGCAGCGTGTGGCCCTGTTGCGTTCGGTATCTCACGATCTGCGCACTCCCTTGGCGACGATCCGTGCCGTGGCAACCGATCTGCGCGACAGCAACCTGCACGGCGAAGAGACACGCCAAGAGCTGTTGAAAAGCGTGTCTGACGAAGCCGAGCGCCTTGATCGTCTCGTCGGCAACCTTCTCAGCATGAGCCGCATCGAGGCCGGCTCGATGCGCATCGAAGAACAGGCCGTCGACATCGCCGAGTTGGTGCAGATGACGGTGCTCCGCCTCGCGCCGCTGTTCCCTCAAGTTGAGGTTGAGGTTGAGATCGATCCGGCCGTGCCGCTGCTCGATGGTGATCCGGTGCTCCTCGATGAAGTGATCTCGAACCTGCTCGAGAACGCGGCGCGGTACGCGCCAGCGGACTCTGCTGTAGCCGTCCGCCTTTTCGGAACCGATCGGGGCACGGTGACCTTGCGTGTGACCGATCACGGACCGGGCGTCGAGTCGGAGCACGTCGACCATGTGTTCCAGTCGTTCTGGCGCGGCCCCGACAGCTCTTCGAGCGGCCTCGGACTTGCCATTGTCCGCGCGATCGTTGAGGCACACGATGGCTCGATCACCCTCACCGAGACGCCCGGCGGTGGCGCGACCTTCGAGGTCGAGCTCCCCGCACGAGACGATGTGCGGTTGTGACGACCGGCGGCGCAACCAGCGATCAGCGCATCCTCGTCGTGGACGACGAGCCTGCGATCCTGCGCGCCCTGACCAGTGCCTTGATCGCCCGGGGCTACCGAGTGAGTCAGGCGGTCACCGGCCAGTCCGCCATCGACATGGTGGCCGTCGACCCGCCCGACGCGGTGGTGCTCGATCTTCGGTTGCCCGACATCGACGGCGTCGAAGTGTGTCGCCGCGTGCGCACCTGGAGCAGTGTTCCGATCGTCGTGCTCTCGGCCGATGGTCTCGATGAACGCAAGGTCCAGGCACTCGACGAGGGAGCCAACGACTATGTCACGAAGCCGTACTCGACGCCAGAACTGCTGGCCCGTTTGCGCGCGGCCCTGCGTTCGGCGAATGCCGGTACCTCGAACATCGAGGACGGGGTGCTGGTCGTCGGCGACCTGCGCATCGATCTCGCCCGTCGAACCGTCAAAGTCGGCGATCGTTCTGTCGACCTCACCCCGAAGGAGTTCTCCTTCCTTGCGTTGCTAGCTCGCTATCCAGGTCGTGTGCTGACGCACAGCACGATCCTGCAGGAGGTGTGGGGCCCGAACTACGGAACCGAGACGCAGTACTTACGGGTCTATGCCGGTCAGATCCGCAAGAAGCTGGATGACGACATGCGCAATCCACGTCTCGTCACGGACCTCGGCGTCGGGTATCGATTGCAAGCACGGGCCGAACCCGGATGAGACTGGCAATCGTCGGAGCCGGCGGAATGGGCTCGTTTCATGCCCGGTCGCTGGCGGCGCTGCCCGACGTCGAGATCGTCGCGATCGCCGACGTACGCGAGGCCGCGGCCCGCACGCTGAGCGAAGCCGTCGGCGGCGCACCCACCACCGACGCCCTCGGGGTCGCGGCGATGAAGGATCTCGATGGGCTCGTCATTGCCTCGCCGGAAGACACCCACGAGGAGTTGGTGATGGCAGCTTTTGGCCAAGGCACCCGCATCCTCTGCGAGAAGCCCCTGGCGGTCGGGTCCAAGGCCTGCCAGCGAATCGTCGACGCCGAGATCTCGCTCGGTCATCGGCTGTTACAACTTGGTCTGATGCGCGTGTACGACCCGGCACACATGCAACTGGCAGCAGAGGTCGCCGAGCTCGGCACCTTGCATCACGTTCGCTGCGTGCACCGCAACGTGCACGACGTGCGTCGTACTGCACAGCTGATCCTCAACCAGTCGCTCGTCCACGACATCCATTCCCTGCGCTGGCTCGTCGGCCGCGAGGTCGTTCGCGTTACCACCTTCGTCACACCCAACGCCGAGCACGTCGACCACCTGTTGCTGACCGTCGAGTTCGACGGCGGCGGCTACGCAACGATCGAGTTCAGTGAGCACAGCTTTGCCTACGAGGTCACCGTCGAGGTCGAGGCCGAGCTCGGTGGCGCGGCCATGGCTCCGGTCATGCGTCCGACGGTGCGGCGAGGCGGCGCGTCGATCGTGAACATCGGAACGGATTGGTTCGGCCGCTTCGCGGATGCCTATCGAACCGAAGCGGCGGTGTGGCTCCAGTCGATTGCTGCCGGTACCACTGTCGGACCCTCGGCCTGTGACGGCTTGATTGCCGAACGCGTTGTCGAGTCGGCAATCGAATCCGTGCGAACCCGAGAGCCGGTCGGCGTGTCTGCGTACGACGTTCCCGATCTCTACCGGTGACCTCGCTCACCGGCCTTCGCCGGCGCTCGCACACCATGCTGATGCGCGTCTATGGGCCATGGGCTGTCCGTCACATTCGCAGGAACCGCGTGTGGCGCTGGCATGGTCTCACGTTGGATGTGCCGGCTGGCGTGTTTCATCCGGGCCTGTTCTTCTCGAGCGCTGTGCTCGCTACCGAGATCGAGCGACGCAAGCCCGCCGGGCGATCCGTTCTCGACGTCGGCTGCGGCAGTGGTGTGTTGTCGTTGGCGGCGGCTCGGGCAGGTGCAGTCGTCACAGCTGTCGACATCAACGCGGAGGCGATTCGGGTCACGGCTGGCAATGCGGCCAGGAATCGTTTGCGCATCGAGGCGCTGCAGTCCGATCTGTTTGCAGTGTTGGAAGATCGCCGCTTCGACCTTGTCGTGGTCAACCCGCCGTACTTCGCCAAGGATCCCGCCGACGATGCCGAGCGGGCATGGTTCGCCGGTGCAGACCTCGGCTACTTCGAACGGTTCTTCAACGACCTGGGACACCACCTGAGCGAGTCGCCAAGTTCAGGGGTGGCCTTGATGGTTCTCGGTGAAGGATGCGATATGACCCGCATCGCAGGGGCCGCAGGTCGGCACGGATTCCTGCTGCGCGACGTCGTTCGCGAGCGGGTTTGGCTTGGGGTGCAGGTTGTGTGGGAGGTGCGACGTGATTCGTCGGCGTGACCCGGAAAGCACGTTCCAGCCTGCACGCCGATAGCGTCAACACGGCTCGCTGAATCTGGCGGGCAATTTTCATGAGATGAGAGACAGTTGACTACAGGTACCGTGAAGTTCTTCAATGCCGAGAAGGGCTTCGGATTCATAGCGCGTGAGGGTGGCGAAGACGTTTTCGTTCACTACTCCAACATCCAAGGCGATGGCTACAAGTCATTGCAAGAGGGCCAGAGTGTCGAGTTCGACATTGCTCCCGGCCGCAAGGGCGAGGAAGCACAAAACGTCAGGCCCCTCTGACTAGTTCCATTTGCTAGAGAGATCTGGTCGAAACGAACCGCCGGTCCTTCGGGTCGGCGGTTCTTTCGCGTCACGAGCAGATGTCAGAGAACGACGACCTTTGTACCGACCTGGGCGAAGTCCCACATGAAGGTTGCGTCGGCATCGGCCTGACGTTGACAGCCACCTGACAGACGAGTCCCCAACTCGGTGTCCTTCATGTATCGCGATCCGTCCGCCACGTGACGGGGGATCCCGTGGAATCCGATCGCACCGATGTCGGTCTTCATCCAGCGGATCATCTTCGGCAGGAACGCCTTGCCATTCCATGCTGTCGACACCTCGGACCGGCTGTAGACCTCATGCGTGCCGGGCACTTCGTTGTTGTACTTGCTGCCCGAGACAAGCCACGAGCGAATGACTCGCTCGTTCTTGTCGACGGCCCAGACCCGCTGGCCCGAGCGGTCGTAGACGACTCTCTTGCCACTGCCGGAGTTGGCGGGCAGCGGTGGTGCGTCGGGACCGCTGGTCGCCACGTACGACAGCGGGTAGCCGAGCAGATCGGCGGCGCCGGGTGCCGGCGGCGGTGTGTGCACCACGAGCGATGTTTCGTCGGGCCATACGTCGAGCGCCAACGCAGTCTCTCGACCGACAAGACCGTCGACGAACAGGTCCTTGTCTTTCTGCAACTTGTTGACGGCGGTGAACGTGGCGTTGTCGTACTGGCCGGTCGGTGAGGACCCGCTGAGGTATCCGGCTGCCACCAGCGCCTGCTGCAGGCAGTTGACCGCGGCGCCGGAATCGCCGATACGTAGCTCGCGTTTGTCGATCTTGCAGCCGACGCTGGTGGCCGACGGCTCGTCGCCGGTGAGATCTTGATTGGTGGTTTGGGTCAGCTCTCCACCTGGGACAGTGGTGGCCGTGGCGTCGGCGCCGGACGCGGCCGAGACAACGGTGACCGATGGATCCGACAGTTGCGCGGTCGGAGTCTGGGAGTTCGGCGCAGCAGCCGTGGCCTGAGACGGTGAGTGCTTGAGCACAGACTCGGTGAGCGAGATAACACCGATCAAAGCGGCACCGGTGGCCAGCACCGCGCAGGCGCGCCGCACGTCGCGCTGGGCGCGAGATGTCGGGCGGTTTTTCCGAGGGTGGTGCGTCATGGGTTGGTGTCGAATCGGCAAGAACGCAGCATGGCGAACGGATTCTAGCGAAGATCCGCCCCGGAACCCCGGCACCGGAGGCACCAGGGCGTGCTGCCGGGGGCGAGTGTGGCAAGGTATCCAGATGGCGACGTGGGTCGTGTTGCTGCGCGGCATCAACGTCGGGGGTGCCAATCGTCTGGCCATGGCCGATCTCCGCAATCTCATGGCCGATCTGGGCCACGCGGGCGTATCGACCTACATCCAGAGCGGGAATGCTGTCATCACCTCGGGACGTCAGGACCGTTCCAAGATGGCCGACGAGATCTGCGAAGGGATCGCTAACAATTTCGGTCCAGTCGTCTCGGCGGTGCTGCGAACCCCCGACGAGCTACGAGCAAGCTTGGCGTCCAACCCGTTTTCGTCCGAACCGGGTGGAACCCGAGTGCTGATCACGTTCCTCTCAGACCTGCCCGAGCCCGATGCTGTTGCCGGGCTCGAACGCGATCGGTTCCTTCCCGATCGCTTCGAAGTGATCGAGAGCGAGATCTACGGCTACTACCCCAATGGGGCCGGGCGGTCGAAGATGACGCTCGACTACTTCGAGAAGAAGCTGCTCGTTCACGGCACTGCACGCAACCTCAACACGGTCGCAAAGCTGATCGAGCTCTCGTCGACCTGACACTACGCTCGCCGCATGACTGCGATCGCCAAACTCACCGTCTTCGCGCTCGACTGCTCGCACCCCCGGGCCGTCGCCGATTTCTACTCGGCGATCACGGGTTGGGAAGTGGAACGCGACGACGGGGAGTGGGTCCAGCTGAGAAGCGACGGCGGCGCGACCTTGGCATTTCAGTTGGCCCCGGATCATCAGCCCCCGGTGTGGCCGAGTGCCGAACACCCGCAACAAGCACACATCGACCTCGACGTCGCCGACCTCGACGTTGGTGAATCGGCTGTCATCGCGCTGGGCGCGCGCAAGGCCGACGTCCAGCCACAGCCCGACTCGTTCCGGGTCTTCCTGGACCCCGCCGGTCACCCGTTCTGTTTGGTGCTCGACGACTGAGCTGTCCGCTCAGGGAAGCAGACCGACGTGTGCCAAGGCCAGCCGGATGAGCCGATCGTGGCCACCTGTCATCTCGCGGCGAACGCGCTCGCTCATGATCTCTGACGGCGTGTACCACCCGAGGTCCAGCGCCTCCTGCGTCGGTTGACAGTCGCCCGACACCGGCACGACGTACGCCAGGCTGACGGCGTGGTGGCGGGGATCGTGGAACCCGCTGATGTCGGGATCAGGGAAGTACTCGACAACCGTGAAGGGTGCGACTTCAGGTGGTATCCGCGGCAAGGCGACAGGGCCGAGATCCTTTTCGAGATGACGCAACAAGGCATCGCGCACGCGCTCGCCGAACAGCACTCGGCCACTGACAACCATTCGGCTGATGGTGCCGTCGGCCGCTTGGCGCAGCAGCAACCCGACGTGCGTGACGACACCGAGCTCGTCGACGCGAACCGGCACCGCATCCACGTACACAAGGGGCACGTTGGCGCGGATATTTTCGAGCAGGTCCCCGTCGAGCCAGCCGGTCTTTGTGTCTAGTTGATCGCTCATTGTGTTCCCGTGAAGTAGCCGTTGACGTCGATGATGACATGTGTGGCAACGTTGACGAAGGTATTCAGCGTGCCGGTGGCCGAAAGCTTCACCAGCGCGGCGTTGGCAACGGGGGTCGCGGCGACGTAGTTGAGGTTCGATGCGAGCGGCAACGTTCCGTCGGCTGGGAAGACGGTCACGTATCCCGGGCCAACGGCTGCGTCCGACGTCAGGTTGATTGAGATTGCGGTGGCGCCGACCGGCACGGCGAATGGCGGACCGGCCAAGGGCACCGCGATCGTCGACCCGCCGGCATGGATCGAGTTGGGCGCGATCCGGCTGTCGTAGTAGCGGTCCGGAGGCACTGGAACGAACAGGCCCAAGGTGGTCGACGCTGCTGTGGCATCGGTCATGTAACCCATCACATCGACGACGATGTGCGACGAGTTGGAGTTAAACACGCTGATGGTTCCGTCGGCGCCCAACGGAACGATCGCGTGCGTCGCCGCGTTTTCGTTCACGACGTAGTTGACCGTTGATGTCGCTCCCGTCCCGTTCCCGGTCGGGATGACCTGGAGAAATCCGGGGCCGCTCGCTTCGGTAGCGGTCACGTTGACGACCAGTGCCGAAACTCCTGAAGCCGGTACGCCGGTGTCAGGCGGAACCTCGACCCTGACGGTTTCGCCGACGGCAGGCTTGTGTGCAACCCAGCCGGCTGGAACGGGGCCCGCCTGTGCCGGCCGGGTGTCGAGCGCGCGCCGCGGATTGATCGGCACGAAACGTCCCGGCGGAACGGCGGGAGCGGCCGCGTCGACCGGCGTGAAGTAGCCCATCGCGTCGACGACGATGTTGCCGCCCGTGGGGATGAAGATCGATATCGAGCCCTGGCCGATCGGGACGATTGCGAAGTTCGGGCGGATCTGTGCGGGACTCGCGATGTTGATCGTCGAGAAGCCGCCGATCGCTCCGGCGAGGGTTGGCAGGGCTTGAACGTAGAAGGGGGTCAGCGAGTCGGTGGACGTGACGTTTACGGCGACCGATGTGGCCGTCGGAGGAATGACGCCCGAGGCGGCGATCGGCAGATCGAGGATGGCGAACTGAGGGAACGGGCCTTGAAGGTTGCTCGGGCCGATGAACGTCGTCGGTCGCGTGTCGAGCAATCGAACGGGTGCGCCCAGTGCTGTGAACGAGCTTGGCTGTGGGTTCACCGCAGTCGGAGGCGCGGCGGGCAACCGGATCTCACCGGTCCCGTATGCGTTGTCGGGACCGGGCGTGCCCAGATCCACGACGAGGTGCTTCGTCAATGCCGCCAATGGCATGCCTGCGAGAGCCAGCCCTTGACCGAGGAGAAGCGCCGCCATTCCAGCAGCGGCGGGAGACGCCGCACTGGTGCCGTTGAAGCAGTTCGGCAATGGGTAGATGGTGCTCTTCACACACGACGGCGCCGAGAGATCAGGCTTGATACGGCCATCGTTGGTGGGTCCCCGCGAGGAGTAGAAGGCGATGCCCGCTGAACCGTTCGCGGGATCGATCGCCCCAACTGCGACCAGAGAGGGGTTGCGAGAATCCACGACCGGCTTCGCCGCACTGTACGCGGCACTGCTCCGACCGAGCTCGAGCACGCCGTAGAACGTCGCCACTTCGATCGTGTCGGGCTGGGACGGCGAGTAGTGCGAGTTGGCGTGAAGGCGCAGGAAGAGAGCTTGAGGAGATGGGACGTCGAACGACGCGTCCACTGCTTCGAGCGGGGGAGCCCCCGCCGTCTGGGTGGCGTCGAGAACAGTCATGAGCGTGGCCGAGATCTCGCTGGTGCCCTGCCAGACCTCGACCGAATAGTCAGTGACTTCGCCGGTCGGCAAGTACCAGTCGTTTGCCCAGCGGATTCCGTCGAAGGCGACACCACCGTTCTGTGGGTCGATCCGCAGCATCGTGTCGACCCCCGCCCCGTTCAAGAAGTCGACGTAGCCATTTTGGTCGACGCCGTCGGTGTAGCGGCCGTACCCGAATGCGGCGTCGTTCCCACCGGAGTTGAACCACGTGATGCTGCGAGCCGCGGCATAGTCGACGACAGCGTCGAGTGGGCCGGTGCCGTCGCCGGGGCCGTCGTACGGCGCGCCGAGCGAGCGCGTGATGATGTGGACGCCGTTGAGCACGAACCAATCGATCGCGGCCTGGGTCTCGGCAGTCGTGCTGGTCGTGGCCAGGAAGAGCTCTGCTCCGGGCGCCATGTCCTTGACGATCTCGGCGACGGCAACGCCGTGACGATCGCCCATCTCCGAATTGATCTGGCCGTTGAGGCACAGGCCTTGCGTCGTGTCGGGACAGAACTGGTGTGCAGCGTCGGGAACTGGACCGTTCTCCGTCGCGTTCCAGACTCGGAGATCGAAGAAGTCGATGATGCCGACGCGCACGTTGCCGGTGATTCCCGCCTGTTGCCACGTGCTCGCATTGGTCAGCTGCACTTCGTCGCCAACAACGGGTCCGGTGCCAACGGCATCCTCGCGCGGCAGGCGATTGATGCGAACCGGGCGCTGCACATATCGCACGTCTGCGACCGTCGAGAGTTGATCGACGCTGCCGGCCGGCACGAGCGCCTGAACCAGTTGACCGTCGACAGAGCCGGTCACCGTGCCTCCGAGGTGGTTGACCGCACGCTCCACCGCGTCGTTGCCACCGGTGAGGATCTCGACCGATACCAAGGGATCGCGGTGTCCCGGTACGCGATGGGCGAGGGCACGGTCGACGTCTTCGCGAAGTTCGGGATCGGTGCTCGACGCCACAGCCCGGCGCGACGCCTCCGCCGAGACTCGTTGGACCGCGCCGAGGCCGAGGCCTGCGGTCAACAGAGATGTCGCAACGAGTGGAAGAACGGCACCCCGCGTTCGTCGTGTCATCCGCTCCCTATCGTCGCTTGCGTCGCCGGCGGCTCGGCAACGGATCAGATCTCGGCTGCGGCGGGGCGATGACGGACAGATCGCGGTCGACCGGCACGATGATCCCCTCGTTATCGATGTCGACAGGCTCGTCGGCGGCCGCCATCACGATCGGCGCTTCTTCTTTCGGCTTGCGCCCCAGTGCCTGGTCGAGACCGAACATCCCAGCGGCAACAATCGCACCTGCGGCGCCGTGCCGGCGCCGTGCGGCCCGTACGGGATCGAACGATTGCAGTGGTTCGATCGCTGCGTCGTCATCGGGCGCGGCCATGGCCTTACGATACCGGTGACCATGCCGCGCCGGTCCGGGGACCTCGGAGTACCATGCGGCTGTGCCCGAGGGGGAAGCGCTTCACCGCACGGCCGCCGCGTTGCGAACGGCCCTGGTAGGTAGGGCCGTGCTGTCTTTCGAGGCACCTCGTCTCGACGGCCCCGTTCCGTCCGCCGGCCGGGTCATCGAGCTCGTCGAGAGTCGCGCCTGGCAACTCGACATGATCTGGGACGATGGCCTGATCCTGCACACCAACATGCTGTTGGGTGGAGTGTGGCATCTGTATCGCACGGGTGAGCGCTGGCGCAAGCCGTCGTCACAGCTACGCGTCGGCATCACCGTCGACGGTTTCTCGGCGGTCTGCTTCGGAGCCCGTACCGTCGAGACGTACCGAGAGTTCGACACGCATCGCCATCCCGGGTTCGGCCGACCCGGCCCCGATCTTTGCGCTCCGGAACCTGATCGCGACGCCGCGATCGAGGCCCTCTTCCACTACGTCGATCTCGATGCGCCGATAGCCGAGGCGCTGCTGGACCAGCAGGTAGCGAGCGGAGTCGGCAACGTCTTTCGAAGCGAGATCCTGTGGGCCTGCGGGCAACATCCGTTCGCCCCGGTCTCGATGCTGGGCCGAGGCGATTTGGAGCGGATCGTGAACGCTGCCATCTGGGTGCTGCACACCCACCTGTATCCCGTCCCGGGCGAGGCCGGAGCCCAACGCGCGCCCCTCGGTGTCTACGGTCGAAACGGCCAACGATGCTCGCGGTGCGGCGACACGGTCGAGGTCAGGCGACTCGGTGAACAGGCCAGGTTGCTGTATTGGTGCCCCGGCTGCCAGTTGCATCGCGGACCGCGCGCGGCGCCTGCACGGGACGAGCAGCGCCCCATGGACCCACATCCCGCCGCCGCAAAGTTCCTGTCCGAGTTGCCGTGGCGTCGACGCGAAGCAGGATGAGCGACGTCAGCGAGTGCCCGTGGGCAAGTTGTCGATGAGCTCGAGCCAGCCGACCTCCAGCTGAGTCGGCTGATCGAATGCAGGGTGCGGTCTGCCGATGAGGTGTTGATAGGCGTTGGTCGAAAGCGCGATCGCGACAACATCGCCGACGTCGAGCGCTCTCACGACAGCGGCCTCGATCGACAGCGTGGCTTGGGGCTTGTCGTCGAGCTGGGAGTGAGCACTGGCGGCGCCGACGTAGGCGAAGACCTCGTCGAGGTATGTCGCACCGGCCGCGTTGGCCACTTCGCCGGCGTGGTCCAATGCCTCTTCCGGCATGCCCAAGGTGGCATACAGCAAGGTCGCCGCGGCGTTGGTGAACGGATGGGCGACGGCCATCGGTTCGAGCTTGGCGAAAGCGACCATCGCCTCGTCGACACGTCCGAGCTGCAACAGGCCCATCAGCCGGGCGACGTGTGGTTCGAACGCGGCGCCGTTCATGATCTCGTCGGTCACGCTGAGCGCTCGTTCCGCGATGGCCACCGCAGTCGCCCCATCGCCGCGATGCATCGCCGCGCCCGCCACCGCCATCAACGGGAATGGTCCTTGCACCGACACCTCGGCAAGTGCCATCAGCTCTTCCGTGCTGCGTTGAGCGGCGCCTGCTTGACCGAGCGCGATCTGGGCGCGCAACAACGGCGCCGTCGCTTGTATCAAACCGAACTTGTCGTTGAGCTTCTTGAAACGCGACCGCGCTTGATCGGCGAGGTCGGCGGCTTCTCCGAGGTCCCCCTGCCACAGCCGCAGGTCGGCGAGCAGCGTCTGCATCATTCCAACTGCCCACTCGTCGCCGCGTTGGTCAGCCTCGCGAATGACCAACTCGGCCAGCGCCTCGGCTTCGGCGAAGTGACGTTCGAAGAACTCGACGAACGCCAGTAGACCGAACGCCCAGCCGACTCCGTTGCGGTCACCGAGCTTGTCGAGTGCGTCGGCAGCGTGGTTGAGCCGGTCGCGTGCCAAGGCCATGTCGCCGGAGAGGAAGGAGATCCACGCTCGGTGCTGTTCGAGCCAAGCCAGACCGCGCTGATCATCGAGCAGGCGATAGAGCGTGTCTGCCTCGCCGAAGTACCATTCGGCGTCGACCAACGATCCGCCGAACAACTCGATGAAGCCTCGGGCGCGCAGTGCGCGAGCGAGTCGATCCGGACGATCGATCGTTCGCAGCAGATCGACAGCCTGGCCGAGCTCCAATCGAGCCTCTGCGATCTTGCTGGCGGCATGGTGCATGGTTCCGAGCAGCCGGTGCGCATCGCCTTCTGCTGCCACATCGCCGCGCTGTGCTGCGCTGGCCAACGCGCTATCGAGATCTGATTTCGCAGCATCGAACTCTCGCAACTCCAACAGCGCACCTGCTCTGATGAGTTGCAATTGAACGCGACGCTCCTCATGCTCGGCACCCGCCGGCAGCAGCTCCAAAGCGCGGGTCGAATGACGAATGGCTACGCGCATGCTGCCGATGTCGTCGGCGCGTTCCGCGGCGGCCGTGAGGAGGTCGACAGCATCGGCCGCGATGGTCGGCACGACGCCGGTGACGGGCCCGAGCTCCCTGACCAGCTCTGCCGCGGTGGCCGTGTGGTGGGCGCGATCATCGAGGCCCGCAGGGATGTTGGCAATTGCTTTGGCGACGCCGGCGTGCCGACGGGCGCGCACCGCCTTTGTCAACGTCTGATACGCGGCGTCTCGCACGGAATCGCTGCGGAACTCCCATCGACGGCCGCGCACTTCCAGCAAACCGAGGTCGTCGAGCTCGCGGACGTTGGCGGCGTCGAAGTTCTGGCCGATCTCCTTGGCAAACGTCTCCAATGACGCGATCGCTCCCGATGTGCCCAGAGTCGCCGCGTTTTCGATGATCTGGCGCTGATCGGGCGTCAGCTGATCGAGACGGGCGATGATCAGTGCCCTCAACGAGTGCGGCAACTCGCGGATGCCACCGCCCGCTGCGGCCAGGGCTGCGAGCTCGTGCAGGAACAGGGGGTTGCCTCCGCTGCGCTCGTACAGCGCCGTGAGCAACTTTGGATCAGCACACTGGTCGGCCAGGAGTTGCGCGGCGAGCTCTTCGGTTGCAACCTGGCCGAGCGGTTGCAGGTTCAACGACACCACTGTGGCCCGCTCGTTGTGCGGGGGCCAGGCGACCTCACTGCCCGGGCGCATCGCAGTGATCAATGCGAACGGGTGACGGCTGAGCGAGGTCACCAGATGCTCCAACAGACTGATCAACGCACTATCAGCCCAGTGCAGATCGTTGATCGACAGCACCACCGGACGCTCCTTCGAGAGCAGCTCGAGCACGCGTGTGACGGCGCGGTGTACCGATGCCCTGGCCGCCGGCGCCTCGAGCTTGTCGACCGTCGACGAATGCCCCAGCAGATGGACGAACACGTCGACCATCCTCTCGACCTCGGCCTCGTCGACCGTTGTCAGGAGTTGCGTGGCGCGCACCCGAGCGACTTCGCGAATCTCGTCGATCGGCAGCGTTGGATCGAGATCGAGATAACGACACAGGGCACTGGCGATGGGAAACCACACGTTTGCTTCGCCATAGGGCACGCAGGCGCCTTCGAGAACCGCTGCGTCGACGGAGCTGTGGAGGTGGTCGATCAACTCATCGGCCAATCGAGATTTGCCCACGCCGTTTTCACCGGAGATCGCCAGCAGGACGCTTCGGTTGGCAATGCTGACGAGGTCGAGTGCAGCGCGACCGATGGCCATCTCGGGTTCGCGACCGACCAATGGCCCGTTGCGCCCGCGGCGCGACCTGCTGCCCGGCGGTGCGGTTGCCTCCACAGCGAGGAACGCCATGACCGGTTGCTCGCGACCCCTGGCATCCAGCTCACCGGCGGGCTCGAAGCGGATGGCCTGTGACGCGAGGGCGTGGGTGCTGAGGCCGACCAGGATTCCGCCGGGCGGTGCGGCGCTCTGCAGGCGGTTGGCCGTGTTGACGACGTCGCCCATCGCGGTGTACTCGGTGCCGGCCAGCGTTCCGACAAGAACTTCGCCGGTGTTGATTCCCACGCGCATCCGGATTCCGGCGCTGCCGGACAGCCCGGATGTACCCACGAAGTTGGCCAGCGTCGCCTGCATCCGCAGTGCGGCGCGCACGGCACGCTCGGCGTCGTCCTCGTGAGCGACTGGTGCGCCGAACAGGGCCAGGATCCCGTCACCGAGGATCTTGTCGACGCGCCCGCCGAACGACGTGATGTCGTCGACGAGGAGTTGGAAGCACGAGTCGATCAGGCGCTTGACGGCTTCCGGGTCGCGATGTTCGGCCAACGTCGTGAACCCGACGAGGTCAGCGAAAAGGACCGTGGTGATGCGACGTTCCTCAGCCTGCGTGGCCGTGATCGCATATCCACAGGACGAGCAAAACCTGGCGTTTGCCGGAATCTGAGTCGCGCAGGACGGACACAACATGAATGACTGAGCGTAGGACAGATCGAGCCGAAGGCGGACGTCGAATTGGACTGAAGGGGCTTTCGCGCCGACCGACGTCACGTATGCAGGGCATGCGCACCACGGTCAGTGTTGGTACAACTAGACGCCATGACTGAGACATTGACGCCGACCACCGCCGCGGGCGCCGTGGACGCAATGAAGATCTATGGCGAGGGTGACAGCGAAGTACGTGCGCTCGACGGGGTGACCGTGGCATTCGAGGCCGGCAGGTTCACGGCCATCATGGGCCCGTCGGGCTCCGGCAAGAGCACGCTGATGCACTGCCTGGCCGGACTCGATTCCCTGACCTCCGGCGCTGTGTACATCGGCGACACCTACCTCGCGGCTCTCAACGACAAGGCCCTGACGGTCCTGCGCCGAACCGCGGTTGGGTTCATCTTTCAGGCCTACAACCTGGTTCCGACGCTGAACGCTTACGAGAACATAACGCTGCCGCTGTTGCTCGGCGGCACGACGGGCGACAAGGAATGGATCGACACGGTCATCGACACCGTCGGGCTTCGTGACCGCCTGAAGCACCGTCCGAGCGAGCTCAGCGGCGGCCAGCAGCAACGCGTTGCCGTTGCTCGTGCCCTGGCCAGCAAACCGACGATCATCTTCGCCGACGAGCCCACCGGCAACCTCGACAGTCGGTCTGGCGCCGAGATCCTGGAGTTCATGCGGCGTGCAGTCAGTGATCTCGGCCAGACGATCGTGATGGTGACCCACGATCCGAACGCAGCGAGCTACGCCGACAGGGTCATCTTCCTCGCCGACGGCAAGGTTGTCGACGAGATCGCCAACCCAACCGCGGATCTGGTGCTTGATCGGATGAAGCGGTTCGGTGACTGAGCAATGTTCAAACTCGCTCTGAAAGGCATCCTGGCTCGGAAGGGTCGCCTGCTGCTCACGTCACTTGCGGTCATCTTGGGCACGTCGTTCCTGGCCGGTACCTTCATCTTCTCCGACACCCTCAGCAAGTCGTTCAAGGACCTGTTCGCCACCGTGTTCGAAGACACCGACGCCTACGTTCGGTCCTCAGTTGTGATCGAGGGCGATTTCGGCGCAGAGGACCGTCAGCGCATCTCCGATTCGCTGACCGCTGAGGTCGCCAAAGTTCCTGGCGTGAAAACCGCGGCCAGCAGCGTGCTGGGATTCGCCCGCGTGATCGGCAAGGACGGCAAGCCGGTAGGGAGCGAAGGAAATGGTCCGCCGAACTTCGGGTCATCGATCGCCTCTGAAGGCGAGGCGTTCTGGAAGATCAGCGACGGTCGGCTGCCGGCCAACGACGGCGAGGTTGCGCTCGACAGCAGTACAGCCGACAAGGCCAAGTACAAGGTCGGCGACACGGTCAAGGTGGTCGCCCAAGGCGGTTCGCGTCAGTTCACGTTGGTCGGCATAGCTCGTTACGGAGACGTGTCTTCCCCTGGCGGCGCCACGTTCGCGCTCTTTGACCTGGCGACTGCGCAGTCCTTCGTCGGCAAGCCGGGTTTCATCGACGCGGTCGTCGTCAAGAGCGACGGCAGCGTTTCCGACGCTGCATTGGCTGACAGGATCGAGGCGGCACTTCCCGCGGATTCCAAGACCGAGACGCTGACCGGTGCGGAGATCACCAAAGAAAATCAGGACTCCATCGAGAAGGGGCTCAGCTTCTTCACAATCTTCCTGACCGTGTTCTCCTTCATCGCGATGGGTGTTGCCTGCTTCGTGATCTACAACGTGTTCTCGATCACCGCGGCGCAGCGACAGCGCGAGAACGCTCTGCTTCGAGCAGTCGGCGCCAATCGCAGTCAGATCTCGCGGGCGATGCTGCTGGAGTCCGTCGTGGTCGGCATCGTCGGATCATTGCTCGGCTTGATCGCCGGGATCGGCGTGTCTGCGGCGCTGAAGAGCTTTCTCGGCGTGCTGGGCATCGAGTTCCCATCGACCACGTTGCAACTTCTGCCGCGCACCATCATCCTCGTGATGGTTCTCGGCACCTTGGTCACGGTGCTGTCGGCCATTCTCCCCGCCCTTCGCGGGGGCCGCGTCTCCCCGTTGGCGGCGATGCGCGAGTCCGCGGTCGAACAAGTCGGCAGCAGTCGCAAGCGGATTCTGATCGGTGTGATCATTGCTGCAGTTGGCGGGCTCGCCATCGCCGCAACCCTCGCGGGTTCCAGCTTCCTGTTCCTCGGCCTGGGCGTCATGCTTGTCTGGGTCGGCGTTCTCATCCTCGGGCCCGTTCTCGCCCTCGTTGCCGCCAGGGTGATCGGCACGCCCGTTGCGCGCGGCTTCAAAGTGACGGGGAAGATGGCGCAGGGGAACGCGTCGCGCAACCCGAAGCGCACGTCGCGCGCTGCTGCGCCGGTGCTGATCGGTGTCGCGCTCGTGACTGCTGTCGCGTTGATGGCCACCACGTTGAAGGCTCAGGTCCGCGAGATCTTCAGCAAGCAGTTCGTCGGTGACCTCGTGGTGAAGACCGACGACTTCACCGGCTTCGGTGGCTTGAGCCCGGATCTGTCCAAACAGCTCAACAGCTTGCCCGAGGTCGACGCCGCTGCCGGGATCGGTGTCAAGGCCTCCGAGGTCGGCGGCAAGAAATCCCAGATCACGCTCGTCGATCCGGTCACCGTCGGCAAGGTGTTCGACCTCCATCTCACCAGCGGCTCATACGCCGACCTGTCGACGACGTCGATGATGGTTTCCGACAAGAAGGCCAAGAGCGACCATCTCAAGATCGGCGATGTCCTGACGATCAACCTCACCGGCCTCGGTGAGTTGCCGCTGAAGATCGTCGGAACGTACTCGTCCGACGAACTGGCCGGACCATACGTGGTCAGCCGCGATCTCTACGCCAACACCTCTGGCAGCTACTTCGACTTCTCCGTCTTCATCAACACAGCCCCAGGTGTCAGCGACGCCCAAGCCGTTGCCGCGATCAAACCGTTGGTCGAGCAGTACGGCTCGGGGGAGTTGCAGACCCGTTCCCAGTACATCGACGACCAGGCTTCGGGGATCAACCAGTTGCTGGCGCTGATCTACGGATTGCTGGCGCTCTCGATCGTGATCGCCGCTGTTGGCATCGTCATCACGCTGCTGTTGTCGGTGTACGAGCGGCGGCGCGAGATCGCCTTGCTGCGCGCGGTCGGTATGACGCGCACGCAGGTGTGGTTCACGGTCAGTTGGGAGAGCGTCATCACCAGCCTGCTCGGCGCCGTTCTCGGGGTGTTGCTCGGCCTGCTCAGCGGGTTCCTCCTGGTGTTGGCTCTTCGCGACCAGGGCATCACCGTGTTCTCCGTTCCGGTCCTCAGCACGGTCGTGATCCTGATCGTGTCGTTCATCGTCGGCGTGATCGCTGCGGTCCTGCCTGCCCGCCGGGCCACCAGGGTCGACATCATCGAGGCGATCGCCACTACATGACCGGCGATAGTCCGTGATCCGTCTCGCGCTGCGCAGCGTTCGTGCGCGGATGGGTCGCGTCGTGCTGACCGCGCTCGCCATCGTGGCCAGCACCGCGTTCCTCAGCGGCACGTTCATCTTCCGCGACACCGTGCAGCGCACGTTCAACGCATTGTTCGCCGACGTGTTCGAACGTGTCGATGGTTACGTGCAGTCGTCCAACTCGGTCGAGGGCTTCCTCGGCTTCGAACGCCGCGACCGCTTGCCTGCCGACGTGGTCCAACAGGTCGCCGCCGTCGACGGTGTCGCCGATGCGCAGGCGTTCGTGCAAGGCGACGCGGTCGTGATCGACAAGCAGGGCAAGCCCATCGAACGGCCTACCGCGCCCACGTTCGGAGCGACGATCAACGAGGGGTCGCTGTCCGTGTGGCGCATCGCCGAGGGACGATTGCCCGCGGGTCCGACGGAGGTGGCGCTCGACACGATCACGGCGCACGATGCCGACTACGTGGTGGGCGACACCGTCAAGGTCAATGCCGAGGGTGGGTCACGCGCCTTCACACTGGTCGGCATCACCGTCTACGACAACATCGTCTCGCCCGGGAACGCGACATGGGCGCTGTTCGATGCCACGACCGCGGAGGAGTTCGTCGCCAAGCCTGGCTTCGTCGATGCCGTGTTGGTCAAGGGCGATGGGTCCGTCAGCGACGACGTCCTGGTTCAGCGGATCCAAGGCGCCCTCGACCCGAGCATCGCCGAGACCCTGACGTCGGCTGAGATCACCAAACAGACGCAGACCGACATCGAGCGGAGTCTCGGTTTCATCACGCTCTTCCTGGCGATCTTCTCCTTCATCGCTCTCGGAGTCGGCATGTTCGTGATCTACAACGTCTTTTCGATCACTGCCGCCCAGCGACAGCGCGAGAACGCGTTGCTGCGCGCCATCGGCGCCAGTGGTCGTCAGGTGACGTGGGCGCTGCTCATCGAATCAGCCATCATCGGCCTGCTGGGCTCGATCGCCGGCCTGTTCGGTGGCATCGGTCTCGCGCTCGGCATCCGCAATCTGCTCGACGCCCTCGACTACTCGATACCGGCTCGTGGTCTGGCGCTCGAGCCGTTCACCATTGCCCTGACGATCGTCGCCGGTACGTCGGCCAGCCTCATTGCAGCAATCGCCCCAGCGGTCGGCGCCGGGCGCGTGCCGCCGGTCGCCGCGATGGTCGATACGGCGTTCGAACGAACTGGCTCCGTTCGTGGTCGTGTGATCGGCGCCGGGGTCTGTGGAGTGCTCGGTGGGGGAACGATCGCCGCGGTTCTTCTTGGTGCTGATGGGATCCTGCTGGCGGTGGGCATCGCCTTGCTGTTCACCGCTGTCCTGCTGCTCGGCCCGGTCATGGCCAAACCGATTGCGCGGTTGCTGGGCGCACCGGTGCAGCGTTGGCGCGGCGTCACGGGCGCGATGGCACGCGGCAACGTGCAGCGAAACCCGAAGCGCACCGCGCGCACCGCGGCACCCGTCTTGATCGGCGTCGCGCTCGTTACTGGAGCATCTGTGTTTGCCGCATCGATCAAGGTCCAGCTGCGCGACACGATCGGGTCGACCTTCGTCGGCGACTACGTGATCAACACCAGCAACGGCGGCGCGTTGAGCTTCAGCCAAGTCTTCATCGATCAACTCAACACGTTGCCCGAAGTCGGTACAGCCACCGGCCTCGGGTTCGTCCCCATTGCCGATGCCAACGGCGAGCGGGCTGGAGGCGCCACCATCAACCCGCAAACAGCGGAGGGACTTCTGCAGTTCGACTTCATCCAGGGATCGTTGGCGGAACTGACTCCCGACGGAATGTTGATCAGCGAGGGCGAGGCCAAGCGCAAGCACCTCTCGCTGGGCGACGACTTCGACGTGCGCATCGACGGACACGTACGCCCGTTGGTGATCCAGGGGATCTACGCGACCGCCGACTTCATTCCAGCGCGGACTTATCACCGCGACACGTTCGCGGGTACGAGCTTGTCGGCCACCGCCGGCTTCGTCTCGCTGACGCGCGCCGACGGAGTTTCGGACGCGCAGTTCCGAGCGGTTGTCGACGCAGCGATCACCTCCTATGGCATCGGCGAGCTGCAGGACCGCAACCAGTTCATCGATAGCCGCGCCAATCTGGTCGATCAGAGCCTGGCCTTCGTCTACGGACTGCTGGCATTGTCCATCGTGATCGCTGTGTTCGGGATCGTTCTCACGTTGCTGCTGGCCGTCTACGAACGTCGGCGCGAGACGGGTTTGCTCCGTGCGGTCGGCATGACCCGAGCACAGGTGCGATCCACGGTGCGGTGGGAGAGCGTGCTGACGTCGGTTTATGGCGCGGTCATCGGTGTCGTGATGGGGCTGGTTGTCGGCTACGTCGTGATCGCCGCGCTGCGTGATCAAGGGCTGACGAAGTACTCGGTTCCTGTTGCGACGATCGTCGCGATCCTCATCGTCGCCTTCGTCGTCGGCGTGATCGCGGCGGTCGTGCCGGCATGGCGGGCGACGAAACTCGACATTCTTCAGGCCATCGCCACAGAATGACTGCCGTGCACCTGTCTGCGGAGATGACGGCGTTCCTCGCTGAACGTCATCTGGCGACGTTGACGACCCTGCGCGCGGACGGCTCGCCGCATGTCGTGCCGGTTGGTTTCAGCTACGACGTCGACCACGGCCTAGTGCGAGTCATCACCTTTCCTACGTCGATGAAGGCGCGAAACGCCGCGTTGGGATGTCGAGCCGCAGTGAGCCAAGTGGACGGTGCCAGGTGGGCAACGCTCGAAGGTGTGGCCCGGGTCGCCGCCGATGCACCATCGGTGGCGCTTGCGGTTGCCGGTTACGCGGCTCGGTACCGTCAGCCCGGCGAACGTGTCGACCGTGTAGCGATCGAGATCGTCGTCGACAAAGTGATGGGCCGAGCCTGATGGCCGGCTACTCGGGCACGCCGCTGCCGAAGAAGCTCGGCATCGTCGGTGACGTCGTCTTCGTGGTGGTCGATCCGCCAGAGGGATTCGCCGAGACGCTCGGCGACTATGGCGAAGCCGTCTGGCAGAAGTCGTTGCTGGCCCCGATCGACGTGGTGGTCGCGTTCTTCACGTCTCGCGCGAAGCTTGTCGCGGCTTGGCCGAGGTTGACCAAGGCTGCAGCTTCCGACGGTGGAATCTGGGTGGCATGGCCGAAGAGGACCAGCGGCCTGCCCACCGACATCACCGAGAACGTGCTGCGCGACGAACTGCTGCCGAGCGGTTGGGTCGACAACAAGGTCTGCGCGATCGACGACACGTGGAGCGGCCTGCGTTTCGTGTTGCGGAAAGAACTACGTCGCCCCGGCGACAGACGCCGCTGACATCCCCTCAGGCGGAGGGCGCGTGCGCTGCTCGCCGAACAGGCATGAACGTCACGGGGTGGGCGTCACCGGCGAGGAAGTGGAGGATGATGTGGGCTGTTTCGTCAGGACGCTCGATCGGTAAGGCGTGCGAGGCGCCAGGCACGACCGCCAGCTGT